>MPNF01000395.1 GCA_002238885.1 Alphaproteobacteria bacterium bin95
GGAAAGATGGTCCTGCTCCAGAGCCAGTGCGATGACCTCCATGAACCGTCGGGAAAACAGCTCGGGAGCAACATCCGTCCTCGCATTGCGCCCGTTCATGTGCAGCGCGGCCTCGGATATCTCCCGCGCCGCCGCCCGATCGATTTCACCGAGTCCGACAAGGCGCCAGCGAAGCGCCGAGGCGCTCACCTGCATTTCGTCGGCGACGGGATTGAGCCGGGCGATCAGGCGTTCCCCGGACAAACCGGACCAGGGGCCGAACGCCTCTACCAAGGCGGTCGGCATCAGCACCGAGGCCGCGAACTTGTTGGCGAGCCGTTCGGCCCGCTTGCCGGCAGTCCCGCCGGCCGCTTCGGCGTGCTCCGGCGGCATCGTGTCCCATGTCAGGACGTGGAACAGTTCATGCGCAAGGTCGAAATGCCGGCGACCGGGGAGCTCGTGGCGCGCAATCAGCACCGCGTCGAGTTCGGGCAAGCGGCAGGCCGCGCCGGAAATGCCCGGCTCCGCATCGACCATCAGCACCAGAATATCCAGTTCCCGCTCCATGACGCCCGCCAAGCGCGCCGCCGGCGTCCTGCCCAGTCCGAACTCTTCCGCGAAACGCTCTCCGGCTTGCATGACATCCCAAGGCGATGCGTCGGCCGCGAGCGCAAGAGAGCGGCGCAGCAGCGGGCCCGGACATCCGGCTTGTGCGGCAAGATGGCGGTAAGCTCCTATCCAGCGCCCGGCCTTGCGTTCATAGGCTTGCAGACTCTCCGGGTCCGCGCCGTTCTGCCGCCACGAAAAGCGCCCTTCGCCCGCAAGCAGGAAAGGGTCGGTGAAATAGTCGATGGAAGCACTCAGCTTTTCGACCGCAAGCAGCATCTCATCGGCCGTCATGCGCCTGGCGCCGGTTTCGATGGCGGATACGGACTGCCGGTCCTTGAGACCGAAGATGCGGGCGAGATCGGCCTGCGAGAGCCTCTTCGCCTCCCGCAACGCGCGAATCCGCTTTCCCAGACGTAGCTGCATTGCGTAACCTCCAACGCCAAAATATCATGCGTATTCTCATATGCAAGATATTTTTGCGAAGCGCGATTCGGATTCGATCATTTCCATCGACACCGCCGGTTTGCGAGACAACTGGGGGAAATGTCGGAGGGCCGCGTTGTCGGGCGGGCATGCAGCCTTTCGCAGTGGGCAGGCGGACGCGCGCGGCCGTGTGCAGCCGGACGCAGATCGGCCAACCGAACATGGGCCATTTGCGGGGTAATACCAGCGGCGGTTGACCGGAACCGGTACCGAGGGCGCCCCTGCCGTCGGCCCGGTGCCCTTCCTCCTCATGCCGCGTAGCCGCGCCCGCCGCCGGGTGCCCTTCCTCCTGCTGCCGAGTAGCCGCGCCAGCCGCGTATCGAGGGAGGCTTTTCCACCGGCGGTACGGTCCTTCGATACGTACCCGCTGGCGCGGGCGCTACTCAGGATAAGGCCCTCGCAGAATTGCCGGACTGATAGACGGAGGTTGTGATTCTGTCGTCGGTTCAGGTGATGCGCGGCCTACGGCGTTTGGTGGGCAGCGGCAAGGCCGGGGAGTGACCGCAGAGGGTCTGCGGCGATGTACGGCAATGTCGGAATCGACCTGTCGCGCCGGCCCGGCGGCGGTTTCGTATCGTCTTGCTACAGGGCTTCGACTTGGGCGACTCGGACGAGACCGATTTAGTCTCCTGCCGACGGCACCTGACCGCAGGCTGCGCTGCTCAGGCCACTTCGGCCAGAGCCGCCAGCCGGTCGGCGCTGGCCTCCATCGACACGTGCCCCGTCCTGATCTCGTCCACCCGGCGCCGCCACCGTTCGGGGATCGCCGCGAGGCCGAACTGCGCCCCAAGGACTGCGCCGACGATGGCGCCATTGATGTCGGTATCGCCGCCCGCCTCGACGACCTCGCGCAGACCGGATTCGAAGTCATTAGCCCGCCAGTACGAGATCAACGCGGCCTGAAGGGACAGCAGCGTGTAGCCCATGTCATCGCCGTCGAACCGGAGGTTGTCCATCGAAGACCGTGACGCCAGGGTTACCGCTTCCGACACCGACGGCGGAATTTCCGCGCTATAGCCGAAATCGCGGAGCGCCGGCATGGATGCCGCCATGCCGTCCTGCGCCGACCGCAGCAGGGCTTTCGCAGGCAGTATTTCGCCTCGCAGCGCGCCGGCGACGGCCAGATTTGCAAGCGCGCAGGACCAGCCGCAGCGCCGGTCCCAATGGGTCGGTACGGCCGAAAGCACGCTCTCCCGCACCAGCCGATGCGGGTTGTCGCGCCACCTGATCGCGAGCGGCGTACACCGCATCAGCGCGCCATTGCCGGCCCGGCCTCCTGCCCACGCCTGTTGCGAAGCCTCGACAATCGGCATGCCTTGCGGCGTCCGCACGGTTCCGGATCTCCCGTTGCCGGCGACCCTCAGAGGGTAGCTGCCCCCGTACAATGCCAGCACATCCCCGGTCAGGCCGCCCATCCCCGCGCCGTTGGTTTCGGCCCACGCCCAGAAGCGCCGCCCGAGATCGTCCACATCAAGTCCGCCGGCGGCCGTCGCCGCATCGGCGATCTCGATGGCCTGCGCCAGATCGTCATCGTCAGGATATCCGGGCATCGCCACGATTTCCGTCACCCCCTCCGGGAACTCCCGGGAGATGCGCCGTCGCGGCCACCCCTCCATGACGATCCCCAGCAGGTTTCCAACCGCGATCCCGGCCATCAGCCCTCTTGCGCGATCCGTATCAGTCATGGTGCTTCTTTCCTTCGTGGATTTTCCGTGAGAACGCTGCATGAACAAGGGCACCGTTCAGCGCCAGCATCTGTCCGGTCAGGCTGCCGGCGGCGATGCGGCGCTCGACGCCGAGGCCCACGCCCGGCATCTCCCGGGCGGGCGCCCGTCCAAAGCGCCGGACCAGCGCGAGCGCCCGGTCCGTGGACGGCCGGCCGCTCGACCGCGCCGATTCGACATAATGAGAACGCACTATCTGCCCCCAGTGCGCGGCCAGCAGATGCGGCGCGCCGAACAGGTCCATCGCGGTTATCCCGCTACCCTGCGCGACAACGACACCACACTGGCCAGGCAGCGGGCCGCGTCCGACGAGTTCCTCCACGACGTCCGCGCGGGACGCGTCCCGGGAGCGTGTCAGTTCCAGATCCGCCGCTGCCGCCGTATCGGACTCGACGCCCTCCAGCGACAGCATTGCATGGACCTCATCCCACACGCCGCTTTGGTCGCCGGCGCGGGACCCGTGCGGCAGCGACCGGGCGAGGCCCCGGCGCTGCGCCGTCCGGATGCGGGCCGGCGCGAAGGCCGCAGCACGCCGCCATGCCCGGCGGCGCCCCCAGCGGCCCTGCTCCAGGCAGCTTACGGGAAGCTCAAGGGCGGAGAAGGAGTCCACGAGCACCGTGGCGTTGACCGCACGGTTCTGCTTACCGCCGAGGAAATGCTCTCCTTCGACGACCAGCACCGGCTTGTCCGTCGGATTGGTCGCGCGCAGCGCCTGCACCGACGCGGCATCCAACTCCTTTATCTCCAGTCCCGAACCCTCGCCGGTGGCGATCGCCGGCAGCTCACTGCCAGGCAGGAAAACCGGGAAGAACGATACGCCGAGCCGCGTAATCGGCGCGCCCAGGGCAACAATGTCCAGATTCGGGGCGGTCATGCATGCCTCCA
>MPNF01000396.1 GCA_002238885.1 Alphaproteobacteria bacterium bin95
GGCACCGGGACAACTACTTCGCCGCGGTGAAGACGCTGATCCCGGACGGCTCAAGGGTCGGTGTCGAGTTCGACCACATCAGCGTCGAGGCCCTGCGCAAGGTGCAGGGCGCGCTGCCGACCTCGGAGCTGGTGGATGCGGGCAAGCCCGCCATGCGCATGCGCATGGTGAAGTCCGGCGAGGAGATCGCCTGGATAAAGGAAGGCGCGCGCATCGCGGACATAGGCGGCGCGGCGGCCGTCGAGGCCATTGCCGTCGGCGTGCCGGAATATGAGGTGACGCTCCATGCCACGCAGGCCATGGTGCGCGAGATCGCCCGGAGCCAGCCGCATGTGGAGCTTCTGGACACATGGTCCTGGCTCCAGTCCGGCATCAACAGCGACGGCGCCCACAACCCCGTCACCTCGCGGCGGATCGAGCGCGGCGACATCATGGTGCTGAACTGCTTCCCGATGATGGCCGGCTACTACACCGCGCTCGAACGCACCCTCTTCGCCGAAACCTGCTCCGACGAGCATCTGCGCCTGTGGAGGATCAATGTCGAGGTGCATGAGGCGGGCCTGGCGCTCATCCGCCCGGGCGCCCGCTGCTGCGACATCGCGGCCGACCTCAACGCGATCTATGAAGGCTACGGCCTGCTGGAATACCGCACCTTCGGCTACGGCCACAGCTTCGGCGTCCTCTCCCACTATTACGGCCGCGAGGCCGGCCTGGAGCTGCGCGAGGACGTGGACACCGTGCTGGAGCCCGGCATGGTGCTCTCAATGGAGCCGATGATAACGATCCCCGAAAACCGCCCCGGCGCCGGCGGCTACCGCGAACACGACATCCTCGTCGTGACGGAAGACGGGGCGGAAAACATCACGGGGTTTCCATATGGGCCGGCGCACAACATTGTGCGAGCCTGACATGACTGAGCTCCTGTGAGCGTCGCCGCTACCATCATTTGTTCGCTTCTCTTTTCCCGAATTCGTACCCAACAACCACTTAGACACTCCATCCCTAAGCGTTCAACCGTACACCAACTACCCCGTTCTTGGTCGCCAGTGCGACATCGCCCACTTGGGCCCGTCATTCCCTCGACAGTTCAGGAACTGCCGATCTAAGTGCCCTTGCCACTTCCCCGTCGCTCTCTTTGCCTACGACGCGCATCAGCCATTCCACAAAATGTCTCTTCTTGCATTTCTTTAGGTGCTTTGCGGCCAGCGCCATCAATCCTTTATTGTCGTAATACTGTAATATCGTCTTCAAATCTCGATTCCGGACTGCTGTTTTTATCTTTTTTACCATAGATCTTGTATCAGCTATGGACTGCAAATTTTCAACTCTTTTTTTGACTTCTTGGTTTATTTCGCTTACACTCTTCACTGTAGAGACATCTAATGTTTTTAACTCCAAATCAAGTTTCCTAAGGCAATATCGAACTGCCAACCCCTCTACCTCGTCATTCCTTCTTAGTTTATCAAATACATCATTTGCTAATTCGTCCAATAGTTCCGTGAGTTCTTCTCCACCATAACCCTCTTGTTTAGCTATTGCACTACTTACATCTGGCAAGAGCATCAAATTTTCTATCTCCGCTACGGGCAACACATGCACTCCGTTATCTTCAAAGTATTTCACATATTCAGAATCATAATTATCGGCATCAACAATACCTTGACATTGAACGCGAGTGAGACAGCTATTTTTCCGCAATGTCGAAACTGAATGAATGACACTAAGGCAAGACCCACTTGGGATCACTGTCCAATCCGGATAACAGCACCTATATATTGCATAGTCTAGACTGTTTTTGTCACCTTCAACAAATAAAATAGGCTTTCTACTGCCTAATATTAATGTCATCAACTCTTCACCAAATCCTGAATCTTCTGGCACCTCTTCTATATTCCAAGTTTGATCTTTTGTAAATTCCTTTATTAAGAACCTTTGTGCAACCCGCGACGCTGCAAATTCAAGATCGTGAGAAATAAACACAAATGCACAGTCCGATCTTGCAGCCTTAAGATCATCCCAAAGTTTAGACATAATGGAACGGTGAACATGCAATTCAGGTTCATCAACAACAAAAATACAATTCTTTTTGGCTACCAGGACTTGGCCAATTAAGTAAAATATTGCCCTCTCTCCATCGCTCATCTCTGATGCCTTGTACACTTGATCTGAGTTTGGAACTATTACCTGAATGTCATCTCCTGTGATGCAAAGATTTCTGTGAGGTAACAATCGTGCCCAAATGTCCTTTAGAGTGTCAAATTTTGTAAACCGGAATTCGGCATCAACACCATTCTCTCCGGGTTTCGCATTATTGTAAGCGCGAAGGGCCGTGTTTGACTGTTCTGCAAATAGAACCTGAACAAGGTAATCAAAATCGTTCAACAATGCAACAGCTGGGTTCCTATGCCATCGCTGACTAACTCGGTCGTTGATGTTTGATTGAATACCATCATGTCCAATTCTTAGGCCTAACAATGCTTTTTGTTCACTTATCTTCGGCACATCAGGATTCAATGTTAAAGCGCGGTGGGCAGAAATTCGATGCGCCTTTTCGCGAAGGCTTTCTTCTAAATAAACTGCAAGTCGTGTTTTTCCGCTACCGTTAGCGCCTACAAAAACGATTGACTTTCCGGGCGTAATAGTTAAAGTATATGCGTCAGAATCTCCGGGAATAAAGAGCGAAACATTCTTCGACATTGTCGGCGTGATCTCCCAGTGCGCATGTTGTGATGTGGTACAAGTTGTGGGTGAAGCCATATAGCATGGAAGACGCCACACGGTGAATTGCCTTTCACTCACCATCTAGTTGGAAGGATAGGGTTGCTTGTAGGTTCGGCCGCTCAACCCGCTTGCTCCTCTTGCCTTCTTCCGCTCTGATGCCGACCCTTGAAATACATCCTTGAAGAACGGCGGGTAGAGGCGCGTAGGAGCACTTGGGTCGCGCCGACGGTTAGCGCGAGCACGATATCCCGGTGGTGACGGAGGACGGCGCCGACAACATCACCGGTTTCACCTGCGGGCCGGAGCATAACATTGTGGGCGGCAGACCCGCGCGCCTCCAAACCGTCTCTTCCGCGCGCCCCCAACCCGTCGCCCCGGACGCCCGCTGGGCGACCCGGGGCCTCCGTGCAGCGGCTCGCGCTGCCGGGGAAAGCCCCGTTCATCATTCAGTTCCATTCTTGGCGAGCGCCCTGGCCACGGCCTCGGGGTCCCGGTCAATGGCGGCGAGCAACAGCCCCGCCGCCCGGTCAGGAACCTGCCGGCTCCGTTCCCATCCCTGAAGAGCGCTCGCGTCGAGACCGAAACGCCCGGCGAACTGCCGCCGGCTCAGCCGGATCCGCCAGACGGCACGGGGAAGATTTTGCGAGCCGGCCGCGGGCCCGCCGGGCGCGCCCAGGCGGCGCGGGGAAGATTTTGCGCGCCGGCGGCCCGGAACTCTGGTCGAGCTACGCCCTCCCTACGTTCCGGGCCGCCGCCTTCCCCCGTCTCATCCTGATTTACGCGGAAGTCTCAAGGTGATTGCCGCGCCGCAATGACAGGGCTGCCTCGACGCGAACATGGCCGGGAACCTCGCCCGGAGGCGTTTCGGGGCCGCGCCGCTACGCCTTCTTCCCCCGCCGGCGGCGGGCGGGGCGGCGTTCGCGCTCCAGGCCGTGGCT
>MPNF01000397.1 GCA_002238885.1 Alphaproteobacteria bacterium bin95
GCCGTATCGCGATCCGCGACAAGCTGGCTCCACTACTCGCCGCTGAAAATCCGACGCTTCAAGATGCCGAGGCCGCCGAAGACACCGCGCTCGCCGACATGATGCGCACGGATCGGCGCGCCCCGGCAGCAGTCCTCGCCGGGGCGAATACACCGCGCGAGCTTCCGCAACCGATGACGGCCGTTGACGCCGTGAAGCTACCGCGTCCGCCGCGCCTGCTGTCCGCCAGCGGCAAGGATGGAGCCATGCTGTCGGTTGGCGAAATCTGCCTGCTGGCCGGCGCGGGCGGCGTCGGCAAGTCCGCGCTCGCCGGCGAGATCGCGCTTGCCGTCGCGGACCCCGGCTCGCCGGATGATAGCAGCCAACGCCGCGCCGGCGGGCTGTTGGACATTCACGGCGGCTCCGGCCCCGTGCTTTGGCTCGCCTATGAGGAAGCGCCCGGCGAGATCGGCGCTCGGCTCGCGGCGCTGGGGAAAGCTACCACCCGCCCCCAAGCGCTCGCCGCCGTCCATATCCTCGATATGCGCGGCTGGCCGCTCTACGGCCCCGGCGAGCGTCACGGCGCAAGCGGACTGTATTCGGCCCGCCCAGAACCGCTCGCCGGCTGGCAGGCGATGACGGACGCCGCCGCCGCTATCGAGCCGCGCCTGATCATCATAGACCCGACGCTCGCCGCCTATGTCGGGGAAGGAAACGCCGTCGCGCCCGTTCGGGAATTCCTGGGCGCGCTGGCCGGCCTGGCCCGCGACTGCAAAGCCGGCGTCCTGGCGTTGGCGCACTCGACGAAGGCCGCGCGGGGCAAGGACGCGGACCCGTTCGACCCCGGCCAAATTGCCGGCAGCGCCGCATGGCATGACGGCGTTCGCGGGGCGCTTGTGCTCGATTACGAAGACGACCCGGAAGCCGGCTCGCAACGCCGCCTGGCCGTCACGAAAGCCAACATGGGGCCAGCCCGCATCCTTCGCGCCGCGAGGCCGCGACGGCAAGACGGAAGCGGCTGGATCATCGGCTTCCATGCGGACAACGACTGCTGGCACACGCCGCCGCCGGAGGCGAAAAACGCCGCAGAACGGATCGGAAAGGCACTCGCGCTCCGCATCAAGAAAGCCGCCAATGCTGGCGAAGCCCTGACCCTGAACACCGCGACTGTGAAAGATCTCGCGGGGAAGCGCCCGGCGGCCAGAAACAGGAACGGCGGCAAAGAAGACGGAGGGGGGGTGGTATGACTGAACTGCAACAAGCGGTCTTAGACGCCCGGACGGTGCCGAAGATACTGCCGAGCCTGGCCCGGTTGATATGGGCGGTGGACCATGACGGTGCGGACTGCCCGGCGGACATGATCCCGACCGAAACCGCCCTTGCCGAATGGCTGACGGAATGTCCGGCAAGCGTGATGGCCGAAGCGAATGCGCTTCTGTCAAAGGTGCCGAAGACGGCGGACGGCGAATGGAAGGTGCTGCCGCTTTCCGAAAAGCCTGTCCTGATTGTCCAGCATACCGCGCCTCCGTTGGAGCCGAAAGCACTGGCGGCGCTCGCGGCGAACCCTCGCGGTCTTGCGGACATCCCCCCTGCCTTAGAAACTCGACGATTCCCACACCAAGTCCTGTCGCTTCTGCCTCAGATTCATGCCCGCTGGCTGGCGATACCCAAAGCTGAGCGTCCGCTGCATCCGCTCGCGCCCATCGTCACCGCATGGCAGGAATGGAAGGCGAAGCAGCCGCGCGAGGGCGAGCCCTTCAACCCGGCGACACGCGCGAGCCTGCCGCGCCTGCACCGGATCGCAGCCGATAGCACGCTGCCCGGCTTCCCCGGTTCCGATACGCCAGCGCAAGGGGATCAACTCGCGTTGCCGGGCTTGGAGCCGGCAATCACGGCCTGCCCGTCCTGGCTGCTATGGCTGTTCGACACTGCCGGCGGCGAGAGCATGGCCCAAGGCCGGGGGGCGCCCTGGGACTTGCACCTGTTCGTTTCGAGCTTCCTGCACTTGGCGCATGGGCAGCGTGACGGCCATTGGCGGACGCTTCGATTCCCGCACCTGGCCGAGCATGAAGCCGACTGGCCGGTTCCCGAGACGCCAAGCATCGAACGCTGGCTGTTCGCGGACGGATGGACGCGACAGAACAAGAAACGCGACTGGCACCGGCTGCCCGAAGCCCTGAATCGCATGAAGCGCGACCTCGGTTATGTGCCGGTCGATGGCGGCAGGATTGCGCTGGTGTTCCCGTCCGTCATTCCGGACTCGATGGGCTTCCCGGTTGTGGAATTCACGGTCCGCGTTCCGGCCAGCGCGGCCAGCGGGGCGCGCGTCGATTGGAACCGGCTTCGTCAATACCGGCTCGATTCGGCTGCGTTGTATCGCGCCTATCTGGCCGCCGTCGCATTCATGGACCGCACCGCGCATCACGGGCATGGAATCACGGCAGAGATCGCCCCGCCCGTCCTTGGACTGAACGGCAAGCCGCTGCGGGGCAAGGGCGGGAAGATCAAGCGGAGCCTGACCGAGACCATACCGAACCGCCATGCCCACTTTGTGAAGGCGCTCGATGATCGAGACCTGACCCGCATGATCGGCCTAGACCCGAACAGCCGCGATCATCGCTACAAAGCCCGCAGGGCGTTCGAGAAGCTGGGCACGGACGGCGTGATTAACATTCACAAAGATCGGGACGGATGGCGGATTTTCGCGCCGGACAGGGATCAGACATGATGCGCATCACGCGGCGACATTTTGTAATCACGCCGCGACGCTTCGGTAATCACGCGGCGACATTTTGTAATCACGCCGCGACGCTTTTTGCCGTAAAGCCTTGCACAGACTAGAAAATCGGAGTCCGCCCTGACTCTCCCTGACTCTCCCTGAGGAGAGAAAGGGAGAGAGAGGGCAGACGACGACGGCTCTGGTGAGCCGCCGCCGCCGTCGTCTGCCTAGATGCAATTCCGCCTGTCCCGCCGTTCTCGCCTGCCGGACTAGTGGGGCGCTCCGGGGGGAAACAAGACGCACAAGCGACGGACTCGCTGACCGTGCAACGGCTATCCCGAATCCGTGCAACGGCTATCCTCTGCCCCTCTCAACCCCTAGAGAATCAAGGGTTTCAGCATTCCCCCTAGGTACCCCTAGGAGCCCTAGGGCGGGAAGGGGTCGCGCGAGGCCGTTCGGCGGCTCCCGCTGACGCTACGCCGCCGCCCGTCCCCGGCGCTCCGGATAATGCCCATCGTGACTGAATCCTCCCCGTTACCGTCCTGCCAAGCCGATAAAGCTGCATCGAGGCTGACGCGGCTCGAACGCGAGTGCCGCCGGAGCCTCGCTTCGCTCGGCCGCTGAAAATCGCTGTAGAGCGCCGCGACGGCCTTTCCGGCTGTCCGAGGTCCTGAAGCACCCTTGCGCGGCCCCACGACCCGAAAACCGCCTGTCGCGCCCCCTTCCCGAAGCGGACTGCCCCGCGGATTGCCGCCGTGCGCTGGCAGCGCGCATTCCGGGCCGTCTCATCCAGATTGACGCGCAAGTCTCACGTTGATTGTCGCGCCGCACGGCCGCTTTCGTTGCCTGGCGTGTGCGCCTCGCCCCACTTCCCCGTAATAGCCCGCCGGGAGGCGGG
>MPNF01000398.1 GCA_002238885.1 Alphaproteobacteria bacterium bin95
TCTTGCAGGCCGACGATTTCGAGGCCTTCGTGAAGGATCGACAAGAGCGTCTGCTGAATCTGATCGAAAATGCCACGGGCATCTCGATCTATCGCGGCAACGTTCAGGACGAAGGCGATGACCTTCCGGAAGACGATGGCGACATGGCAGAGCAGGCTTTGACCTTGGCAGCCTGACGCACGCGCCCGCATCCGCTCGTTTGTCGGCGGGACGGACGGGTGCCGCAACACGCCGTGCCGTGACTGCAAAGTGTCGAACTTCCTCTGCATGAAACGGCCGGCCGAGGATATTGCATTCGCGGTAGGATAGCCACTTCTTGAGGACTTGGTAACCGCCGAGATCATAGGTCCGGACTTTTCGGGGCCGTCCCCATTGGTGGGTGCTGCCGAGCTCGAGGTGAATATGGATAGCCGCTACAGATTTTGTGGGGAATCGAACACTGATATTGTGCCGCCTTTAGGCCGACTGCCACAATATCTTGTGATTGACCCGAATTCGGAATTCTCACTGAGGAATTCTAGACGGCAATCGGGGCTTAACTCCGATGCCGTCTCCCTCCATAAGGTGAACTGCCTCCGGGAAAGCCGGAGCGGTTCACGGGCGCTTGGCGCGCATTCTTGCTCTCTGGCGGGAACGGCTGTCGGCCTCGCGTAGATTCGTGCGGACCATGGCGTAGTGGATGAGGTTGGCCAGTAGCTCCCGAGAGTTGCGCCAATTCGCAGAGCTGGTGTCCGGAAGGGTGCCCAAGTAGATGCGCTCTCTGCCATCGTCGCCCCTGTCTATCCATCGGCAAGCCTGGGCTTCTCTAACGGCTTCCATGACGATGTTCCGGGAGATTTGCGACATGACGCCGTCGTGGTAGATGTGCCAGGAATTCTTCCTCGCATCCCACTCGCACTGGTCCACGTTGAGTTGCAGAGCATGGTGGGTCCTTGTCGGCTTTCTGAAGCCGACGCATAGCCTGAGGCCACCGCCGTGCCAATGGTTGACGGCGACGGAGACGGCTTCGACGCGCCCTTGGGTAGCCGCGATGAAGTCCGCGTACCTGGTGTAGTAGCCGCCGCCGCTACGGTTATTGAAGTTGTGCCACGCAGACCCGCGATCCTCCAGGATATGCACGCCATCATGGGAATACGGCAGCTTTTTTGGGGTACCAAACAACACCCGATGGACCGCTAGGGCGAAACGCGAGTCGTTGTCGTCGAGCCCATCAAGGAACCGTTCGTCGCCGAACAACTGCCAGTAGCGGGCGACCGCGCCGCGGTCATCGGCGCTTGCCGGGAAGTCGGGCTTGACGACGGGAGGACCGCGGACCTCCAGCGGTTCCAATGACCTCACAGATTGCCATCGTGAACCTTGCTTCCGGAGGAAGGCGTGGCTTTCGCCGTTGGTGGTCCAGATCCAACGAGCCCGAGCCTTAACGGCATACTCGATTGCCTGCTGGCTGACGCGTTCGTCGAGCTGGACATCGCAGCGCTTGCACTCGACGACGACGAGGACGTCGCCACTGTCGAGCAGTTCGATGTCGGATCGAATTCGAGTGCGGTCTGGGTCGCCTACCCAAGGGTAACTTTTCTCCAACCGCAGGTTGTCCTTGGTCCGTCCCTTGTCGCGGATGAGCCAATGGAGGACGCGTTGGCGGACGCGCTCTTCAGGAGTAGCGGAAACCGCCTTGTCACGAATCAGACATTGAACGGTGTCAGCTCCGTGTGTGACGACGGGCTGGAAGTCGGGTAGGAAGTTGTCGGGCATACATCGGGGTCATTTGCGACGGGGGAACGAAATCCTACGGCCTTTTGACCCCAACAAGCTAGCGATTTCGAATCCTTAGTGCGCATTCCAGCACGAATCTGGCTCGTACCCTCAATACCAGGACGGGTACACCCAGCGCCGCGACCGGGAAGACGCCCTCAGCCCCATCCCGGCACGTTCAGACCGTCTCTGAGAGCCGTGCCGGCCCGGAAGGCAGCCCACCTCGTCGGCGGGATCTGCACGCGCTCGCCCGTCCGGAAATCGCGCCTGGCGCCCGCGGCCTTGGTCAAACCCGCAAATGCCCCGAAATGCGCAACCTGGACCTCCTCGCCCAGCAGAAGTGCCTCGGAAATACACCCGAACATCGCGTTCACCGCAGCCGCGGCATCCCGCTTCGTCAAACTCGTTTCGGCCGCGATGTGCAGCAGTCGGCCGTCATATGGGCCGACTGCTGCACATCGCTGCCGGTAGCGAGTTCCTTCCCGGATAGTCCGGCTCCATTCTTGACAAGCTGGGTCCCTTTCGCTGGTATTTCGGCATTAGCGGCCGCAAGCCGCCTTGAGGGGACATGCGATGGCCCGCGCGCCCGGTAAGGCCGGCTCGGTCAGCATGAGGGCCCGGCCCGCGCCGGCCGGGAGGGCGTTCCGGCATGGATGACGTCGATCTCGATGCGTTCGAGCCGATTCCTTTCCCGGAACTCGGCCCGGGGGGCGAGTTCAACGCCAATTTCTGCCGCAATCCGATGTGCCCGAACTTCGGGCCGGCTAGGGGCGGGAGGGGGTTCGGGGATGGATGACTTCGATCTCGATGCTTTCGAGCCGATTCCTTTCCCGGAACTCGGCCCGGGGGTCGAGTTCAACGCCAATTTCTGCCGCAATCCGATGTGCCCGAACTTCGGGCCGGCTCCGAACCGGGCCGCCTACGCGGACCGCTACACCGTCAGCAAGTTTCCGCGCTTCCTGAACGAGCGGCGCTACAGGTGCAGTTACTGCTACATGACCTCGCGGCTGCTCTCGAACCGGTCGCTGCGCGCCGCCTATGTGTGGTTCAAGCGCCAGAGCATTCCCTTCGCCGCCTGCGACAGGGAGGGTTGCGAGAACTACGGCGTCAATCTCTTCGAGCACTGGGCCTGGGAGCGGTACCGGCCCGACAACCGCAACGACCCTGACGTGGTGGAATGCCGAAGGTCCAAACAACCGAGGCACAGGTTTCGCGTGGGCGAAGCGTCCCGGCAGCACGGCACCCGCGGCAGGGCGGCCAGTCTGGACGGGCACAGGGCGGCGGTATTCAAGCATGTGCGCGCCGGCGTGGGCATGCGCAGCTCGATGCTGCTTCTCGAGGACCCGGACATCCATCCGAACCGATACCTGAACCTCCTCCGGAGGCTCAGCTACCGGATCAGGGATTACCAGAGCTACTGCAATGCCAGGCTCATGGCGCCCGGCTACCCGAAACGGCTGCCCCGGCTATTCGGGCGAACGGGGCCGAGGAGATGGGCCCCCTGGACAGTCCGTTCAACAATCTCGCGACCCTGCACACTGACACGATGAGTATTTCGCTCAGGATGCCGACGGAGGCGTATCCCGACCGCCAGTATCCGCTGCCCGTGCTGATGACGGCGCTCCGCATCCACAGGCCGAGCAGCTGGTTCCTGCTTGCCGTGCATCCCTGCGTGATGTTCGGCGCCAAGAACCTGCCGCGGCAGTCTGAGGACGACTTCTTTGAGGACGATGAGGATGACGGTGAGGATGAGGCCACCATGGATGCCGCTCTCCCGGTCGCGCAACGCCGGTTCGACCATCTCCATCACTTCGGCAGCGACCA
>MPNF01000399.1 GCA_002238885.1 Alphaproteobacteria bacterium bin95
TCGCAACCGCATCGGCCGGCGGAGGGCCGGGCGGCGGCACCGACGCCTCGACCGGCGTGCCATCGACAACCGGAAGGCTCACCCTGTCATTGGTGCGCAGCCCTTCGTAAATGTCACCGGTCTCCAGCCCGCCGCCCGAATCCCACGAAGCGGCGGCGGAGAGTCGCCCGGCTGCCCTGACCGCCGCATACTCGTCGACCGCGGCAACGGCGAGGAAGCTGCCGTCCCGCACGACCTCAACGCCTTCCGCCGCAAGACTTTCGGCTACGGCTTCGTCCAGGGCCGTTAGCCGCGCGCGGTAATGCGGCGGGCGTACCAGGCGAGCATGCAGCATGCCCGGCAGGCTCATGTCGTGGAGGAAATACGGCCGCCCCCGGACCAGCGCCTCCATCCCCCGCGCCATCGCGGCGGTCCCGACATGACGCAGGGCCTCGCGCGGCCTGAGCGGCGCATCCGGATCGACGGCAATGCCGAAAGGCCTGCCGGCGGCAAGCTCCCAATAGTTCGTCTTCCGGTTGGTGGCGCGTGAGTGGATCGTACCGTCGTCCACTTCCAGCGTGGCGATATCGACTTCCAGCATCCCGGCGGCGCGCTCCAGCAATTGCCGCCGCGCCGTCGCCGCCGCTAGGCGGACCGCGTTGCCGGTCTGGGCCATCGACTGGCTGCCCGAGGTGAAACCTTCGTCCGGCGAGGAACCGGTTTCGATCCGTGCGACTTCCACCCGGGCGGGCTCGATGTCGAGTTCGTCCGCAACCAGTAATGCAACCGCCGTCGAGATGCGCTGCCCGATATCGACCTTGCCGCTCCGGACAGTGACTGTTCCCCCGTCGTCGAAGGCGATCCAGTCGTCGAGCGCCGGATTGGTCTCCAGGCTCGGATTAGCCGCCATCGGCCGCCTCGGAGACGAGCCGTTCGACTGCCCTCAGCACGTCGGCATGCGCGCCGCAGCGGCAGAGATGGCCCTCGAGCGCCTCGACGGCCCCCTGCCGGTCCGGGCGCTCTGCCGCCTGCAAGTAAGCCGTCAGCGCAACGATCAGCCCGCTCGTACAATAGCCGCATTGGGCGGCGCCCGTTTCGAGGAAGGCGCGCTGCACAGGGCTGAGTTCCCCGCCCGCTGCAAGGCCCTCGACCGTCGTGATGGCGCGTCCCTCGAACTCGGACACGGCGCGGACGCAGCTCAGCACCTTCTCGCCATCGACGATGACGGCGCAGGCCCCGCACTGCTCCAGCCCGCAGCCGAGTTTCGCGCCGACAAGGCCCAGCCGGTTGCGCAGCATGTAGATCAGCGGCGTCGCGGGGTCCGCCTCGACCTCGCTGACCACGCCGTTGATCTCTAGAACGATAGTGCTCATTTGCGAACCGCGGCGGCAGTTCACCGGGGCCGGGCAAGCTCGTCCAGACCGCCCGTAAATTCCTTGCTGGTAAGCATGTCCGGAAGCAGCGAGGCAAGCCAGCCCGGATCGACCGACACGGCATTCCGCTCCAGCGAAGGCATGCTGCGCTCAGCCAGCGCCTGCCAGTCGCCGGCCATCCGCCAACCCGCGAGCAGGTCCGCGCGGGGCTCGCCGCCAAGGGCGCGCACGAGGAAGTCCGTGAAGTTGACGACCGGCGGCCCCTGCATTTCGGCAGCGGCGGACAATTGCGCGTGGCAGCCGTGGTAGAGCGACACCAGCGCATCCACCTTCTTCTCTTCCGCCAGGGCGTAGGTCGCCTTGCGGCGCTCCGCCTTCAGGCCGGGAGACCGGTCCTGGCCCGAGCCGCCGCAGGTATATCCGGACTCCCAGGCGATTCGCGCGACATCCAGGCCCGGTACGCCGCCCAGCAGCCGCGCGACATTTTCGCCGAGGTCGGCCATGCCCTCATGGGCGTGGAGGAGCACCCGCATCGGCACTTCCGTCGTGTAGAGGTCCTGCAACCGCTCGCTTTTCTCGACCAGGAAGCGGGTCACATGCTCGAAGGCGAAGGCCGCCTCCCCGTATCCTTCCACCGTCTCACCCAGGTGAAGCTGGCATGACGGGCACCAGCTCAACACCCGCTCCGGCTCGAACTCCCCGAACCGCCTGAGCGTTCCGTCGGTGACCCGCCCGCCGGCGTCCGTCTCGCCCTCCCACTTGGTGTGGATGATGCCGCAGCAGGCCGCCGGGCCGCCGAGGACCTCGTAATCGACCCCGACCGCGTCCAGCACATACATGGCGTTGAACAGCAGATGCGGCGTGCGCACGGCATTGCAGCCGACATAGAAGACCACCGGGACGGATCGCGGCTTCGGCGGTTGCAGCAGCCGCGCCAGATCCGCCGGGGCAAGCTGCATCGCCGCCATCAGACGGATGGCGCGCGCCATCTTGCGAAAAAGCTGCGGGGTATCGCTGTGGGCTTCCGCCGACTTGCTGGCGGCGAGCATGACCATGTTGCGCGGATTGACGCCTTCGGGACAGGCGGGAATGCATTCCCCGCATCCGTTGCACTGATGCACCCATGCGCCCGCCGGCCCGTCCAGCCTGCCGCCGTCCCGCAACACCGGCAGGACGCCGCCCGCAACCGCCCCCGGGTCCGCCTCGGAAATCCCCGCATGGGGCACGACGGGACAGGCCTCGACGCAAGCCCCGCAGCTTGTGCAGGCCGAGAGGATGTCCTCCGCCCGCGCGGCCATGAACGATGTCAGTGTCCCGTCCGGCATCGAAGCCTCCTCAGGCGGCGTCTCCCATGTCGAACACCGCCTCGATCTCGACAAGCATTTCCGGCGTCGCCAGCCGGCTGACCTCCACGAGCGTGCTGCCCGGCCGGCCCGTGAAGTGGCCCCGCCACACGTCCGCATGTTCGCTGAACCGGTCGATATCGGTCGTGTACATGGTGATCTTCACCATGTCCTCCCAACCGGCGCCCGCATTCTCCAGCACCGCCGCCATGTTGGCGAAGCAGACTTCCATCTGGCGGCGCATGTCGCCTACGCCGTCGATACTGCCGTCGCCCTTCCGGGCCGTGATGCCGGAGGTGAACAGCAGGGAGCCGGTCGCCACAACGCCCTGTGCGAAGGGAATGCTCCTGTGCCAGGGCTTGTCCACCTCGATATGGCGACGGGACATTGCGCAATCGCCCTCCCCGATCAGGCAGCGGCCTCGGCCACCATACGAATCGCCTCGGGCGTCGCGCCTGTCAGCGCGATGCCGGCGACGCGGCCAGCGGCGATCGCGTCCTTCCACGCGCCGAGCCGGTCGCGGATGCGGGCCTTGTCGCCGAGCAGCGCGACGCCGTCCACCAGCTCGTCCGGCAGCGCCGCGCTCGCTTCCTTGCGCTGGCCAGAGAGGAACAAATCCTGCACCTTGCGCGCCTCGCCCTCGTAGCCCATGCGGGCGACATAGTCGTTGTAGAAGTTCTTGTCGCGCGCGCCCATGCCGCCGACATAGAAGGCCAAATGGTCGCGCACCGGGGCGCGGCAGACCTCCAGGTCGTCGCCGACGCGGACCGGCACGAAGGGCACGACCTCGAAATCCCCCGCCGTCTTGCCATTGCCCGCTCTGGCAAGGCCTTCGGCAATCGGCTCCGCGAAGACATCGCTCTCCGGGTC
>MPNF01000400.1 GCA_002238885.1 Alphaproteobacteria bacterium bin95
GCGTCACCTGAATGAGCATGAGGTCGGGGCGCAGATCTGCCATTCGGGAATAGTGAGAGGGTCGAATATCGACCGCCCCGCGCTCGAAGAGGTCGAAATAGCGGAACAGCGTGCAATAGGTGGAGATGTCGAAGCGGGAAGGGTCGATTTCCCGGAGCGTATCGGACAAGGTGACGCCGATGAACAGCCTGGCCTTCAAGCGCTCCTGCTGGGCGATCAGCTTCGCCGTCAGCGCGGTCGGCTCACCCGAACCTTCGGACCAGGTAACGAGCGCGCCGGAGGGAATGACCCGCGCGAAGTCGAGCCGGTCCAGAGGACAGACTTTCATCCGTCAGCTGCATCCGAACGGGAAGAAACGGAGGGCGAAGCGTTGCGCGTCGTCATTGTGCTCGAACCAGAAGACCTGGGTAAGGTCGGGTTCCAGCACGGCCGTCCAGGGATGCACCAGTTCCTTCTCGCACCAGGCGATCATCGGCCGGGGATCGCGGCGGGCCGGCGGCGTGCTTCGGGGACGCCACATGCTGCGTTTCGGAAGGATGCGCACCGGATACCAGGTCTCCGGCGGCAGCTCTGCTGACCCCTGCTCCATGATCGGCTAGTCTGGCCGGACCTGCGGCGGGGACGCAAGCCCATGACTTTCGAACTGACGGACCGGCAGCGCGCCTTGCAGTCGGCGGCGAGGGAATTGGCCGAAGGGCCCGTGGTGGCGCGCGCGGCCGAGGTGGACCGGACCGAAGCCTATCCCTGGGATCATGTCGAGCGCCTCGTCGAGGCAGGCTTCGTGGGCATGACGATTCCCGAATCCTATGGGGGAGGGGGGCGCTCCTGGCTCGACGCCGTGCTGGTTATCGAGGAGATGTCGAAGGCGTGCTCGGTTACCGGACGCATCGCGGTCGAGACCAATATGGGCGCGATCAGTGCGGTCATGGCCTACGGCACGGAAGAGCAGAAGCGCATGGCCGCCGACATGGTGCTGGCGGGCGACAAGCCGGCGATTTGCATTACGGAGCCGGAAGCCGGGTCCTCCGCCGGCGAAATGACCACGAGGGCGGACCAGCGCGGCAACCGCTATGTCCTGAACGGCGGCAAGCACTGGATCACCGGCGGCGGCGTGTCGCGCCTGCATCTGATCTTCGCGCGGGTGTTCGACCGGGACGGCGAGGAGCAGGGGATCGGGGGCTTTCTGGCAATTCGCGACGAGACCGAGGGGCTTCGGATCGTCCGGCGTGAGCCGACCATGGGCCTGCGCGGCATTCCGGAAGCGGAGATCGCATTCGAGGACATGGAACTCCCGCCCTCCATGATGCTGATGCCGCCGCGCGGCCTGAAGAAGGGCTTCGCCGACCTGATGACCGCCTATAACAGCCAGCGCGTCGGCGCGGCGACGGTGGCGCTCGGCATCGCCGAGGGCGCCTACCGGATGGCGCTCGACTGGTCGGAGGAACGCGAGCAATTCGGCCGGCCGATCAACGAGTTCCAGGGCCTGCAATGGAAGCTCGCCGATATGTCCATCAAGCTCGCCGCCAGCCGGGCGCTGGTCTATGGCGCGGCGCGAAGCGGCGAAGGCGGCTTTCCCGACATGCTTCTTGCCGCGCAAGCGAAGGTGATGACCTCCGAGAGCGCGATCCAGGTGGTCAACGACGCGCTCCAGTTCTTCGGCGCGCGGGGCTATTCGCGCAACCGCCCGCTTGAGCGAATGGCGCGCGACGTGCGCATGTTCACCATCGGCGGCGGCACGGCCGAAGTCCTGCGCAATGTCGTCGCCGGCGCGATCCTCGGCAAGAAGCTGCCCCAGACGCGGGACGGATACCTCAAGGCCTAGCCGGGGCCTGGGCGGCGCAACGCGGGAGTCCGACATGAACCGACTGTTCACCGAAGCCGGGTCCGCCGATATCGTCGTCGAACGGCTGGCGGAGTGCGGGGATCCCCGGTTCCGCGAAGTCATGGAGTCCGCCATCCGGCACCTGCACGCCTTCGTGAAGGATGTGCAGCCCACCGTCGAGGAGTGGGCGAGGGCCATCGAGTTCCTGACCGCAACCGGGCAGATGTGCGACGACCGGCGCCAGGAGTGGGTGCTGGCCTCCGACGTCCTGGGAGTTTCCATGCTGGTGGAGACGCTCAACAACCGCGCCGAGGACGGCAGCACGGAGGCGACGGTGCTCGGACCGTTCCATGTGGACGGCGCGCCGCAGCTGGAGTTCGGCAGCAACATCTGCCGCGACGCCAAGGGGATGCCCTGTCACGTTTCGGGCCGCGTCACGGATGTTGACGGCGTGCCCCTCCCCGGGGCGAGCGTGGACATCTGGCAGACGAACGCCGACGGCTACTACGACGTCCAGCAGCCCGAAGTGCAGCCGGAGATGAACCTTCGCGGGCGTTTTCTGACGGACCCGGACGGGCGCTACGCCTTTCGCACGATCAAGCCGGTGTCATACCCGGTGCCCACCGACGGCCCGGTGGGGGATATCCTGAGCCGCATGGGCCGCCACGCCTGGAGGCCGGCGCACATCCACTTCATCGTGAGCAAGCCTGGCTACCGGCGGCTCGTGACGCACATCTTCGCCCACAACGACCCCTACATCGACTCGGACGCCGTTTTCGGGGTCAAGGAGTCCCTTCTGGTCGAGTTCCGCGAGCACGATGACGACGCTCGGGCGCACGACCTCGGCGTGGCGTCTCCCTTTTGCACCGCCGAGTTCGACATCCGGCTGACCCGTCAACCATAGCTCGCGCGCCGCACGGCCATGGTCTAACATGAAAGACCTCAGCAATCGGTGAAACGGCAATATCGGGAGGAACGATGCAAGCCAGAACATTGAGATGGACGGGCGTCTGCGCTCTCGCCCTCGTCGTGGCGGTTGTGGCGTTCGGTCCGGAGCAGGCCGCGGTCGCCGACCAGCACGGACAGGTGGCGGAAGAGCGAAGCAAGCTCATGAAGGGCATGGGCGGCGCGATGCGCACCCTCAAGGGCTTCGTCGAGGGGCGGAACTCGGCCGAGGAGGCGTCCGCAGCGGCCGACGTCATCGCCGCGGCGGCGCCGAAGATTCCGGATGTCTTCCCGCCCGGCACTGGCATGGGCGCAGACCCAAAGTCCGAGTCGAAGGACGTCATCTGGGAAAAATGGGAAGAGTTCACGACGGCATCGACGTTGCTCGGGGACAAGGCGGCGGCCCTCAAGACGGCCCTGGCCTCCGGAGATGCCGGCGCTGCGGGCGCCGCGTTCGGAGACCTCGGCAAGAACGGCTGCGGCGGCTGCCATCGCCAGTTCCGCGAGAAACGGAACTAGCCCGGACGCCGCCTAGAAGACGCGCGCGGCGACCTCGATTCCGCCGAGGACCGCCGCCGCCGCCAGCACGAGCACGAGGAGTGCGCGCCGGTCGGAGACGAGGCGGGGCGGGGTCTGCCCGGCCGCGAGCCGCCCGCGCCCGGTCAGCATCGCTTTCGTGAGATTCTCCCGCTTGTAGAGAAGGTGGAACAGCACGGCCGCGATGTGGAGGCCGACGAGGATAAGAAGACCGTCCACCACCATCGCGTGCAGTTCGGCAGCCTCCCGTGCCGCGTCAT
>MPNF01000401.1 GCA_002238885.1 Alphaproteobacteria bacterium bin95
CGAGGTCGTGGGCCGCCGCCTGCTCGGCGAAGTAGCTCAGCATGCCCGTGTACCAGGTATCGTTTGCGCCGACGGCCGAGAGGCCCATCGCACTGGCCTTCTCGATGGCCATGTCGGTCGCGCGCTGGCCCACGATGTAGCCGATATGGTCGGCGCCATCGATCCGGGCCGAAACCGGCGTTTCATGCGTGACCGTTATCGGCCGGGCAGACAGGCCGGTGCGCCCGATCCGCTCGGTAATCGACACCGCCCGCGCAAAGCCGCCATAGGAGAGGCCGCGAAGCTCGCTGTCGATCAGGTGGTCCACGATGGCAGGGATGTCGCCCGCCTCGTAGCCGAGCTTCGCCATCACCCGGGTCAGCAGGACGTGGGCGTCTTCAATGGCGATACGCATGGTCGCGCTCCTTCAGTGCATTGTGTTCGGCAACCAGGTGGAGAGGCCGGGGAAGATGACCAGAATCGCGAGCATAGCGATCTCCATGCACACGAAAGGCAGCACGCCCGCAAACATGTCGCCGGTGCCGATCCGCCCCCCGGCCGCCGAGACCACAGCAAACAGGTTGAGCCCGACCGGCGGCGTGATGACGGCGATCTCGATCATCTTGGTGAGCACGATGCCGAACCAGATCGGGTCCATACCGAAAGCCTGAACCACGGGAAAGACGAACGGCACGGTCACCACCAGCATGCTCAACGGGTCTATGAACATGCCGAGCAGCAGATACATGACGACCATGGCGAGGATGAAAGTCGGCCCGGTGAAGCCGGACTCCGTGACCAGGGAGGTCAGGTCGGCGACGAAACCGCTCACCACCAGGAACCGGCTGAACAGCAGGCCGCCGATGATGATGATGAACAGCACGCTGGTGAGTTCCGCCGTCTGGCGCACGCTCTCCCAGATCTGCGCCGCGCCAATCCTGCGCCGACCGAGCGCGATCAACAACGCACCCACGGCGCCCAGCGCGCCGGCCGCGGTCGGCGGGGTGATGCCGGTATAGATGCCGCCCAGCACGATGACGACCAGCAGGAACATCGGCCAGATGCCGGTCATGCCGCGAATTTTGTCCCTGAGCGGGGTTCTGGCTTCCGGACGCGGGGCCCAGTCCGGCCGCAATCTGAGCATGACCGGGATCGCCGCGACATAAAGCGCGGCCGTCAGCAGGCCGGGAACGATGCCGGCGATGAACAACTCGCCGATGCTCTCTCCCGTCAGGATGCCGAAGATAACGAAGGTCAGGCTCGGAGGAATCAGCGCCGCAAAGGTGCCCGCCGCCGCGATGCAGCCCGCGCTGATGCCCCGGTTGTAGCCGAGCGCCAGCATTTCCGGCAGCGCGATGCGCGTGAACATGGCGGCATTGACGACCGTGGAGCCGCTGATTGCCGCAAAGCCCGCGGACGCAAGCGTCGTCGCGATGTAGAGGCCGCCGCGCACGCCCTCCAGCCAGCGGTTTACCGCCGCATAAAGCTCGGAAATGATCCCGGCCGACGAGGCCAGCGCGCCCATCAGCACGAACATCGGTATGACCGCGAAGGCATATTCGCTGGCCGTGGCGTAGGGCAGGGTCTGGAAGGTGACGAGCACGAAATCGAGGTCCGTCACCAACACCATGCCGACCGCGCCTACCAGCGTGATGCAGAAGGCGATTGGCACGCCCAGCGCCGCAAACAGGATCAGCGCTCCGATCCCGATCAGGCCCATGGCGATCGGTTCCGTCACAGGACTTCGTCCTCGGGCGTTCGCGCATTGTAGGCGTCCGGATTGCCGGCCAGCAGGTGCAGGAACTGGCGGACGCTCTCCAGCATCGCGATCGCGCAGCCGGCGCAGACCGCAATCTTGGACGGCCAGATCGGGAAGCGCGTCAGGCCCCAGCTTCGTTCGTCTATGGCGACGCTCTCGACTGCGCCGATGCCCGTGCGCCAAGCCAGAAAGGCGAAGAAACAGATGGCGGCAACCAGGGCAAGGCCGGTGAAAACCAGCCTCACCCGGCCGGTGAACCGCTCGAACAGAATATCGACGGTCACGTGGCCTCGCCTCTGCTGGGTATAGGCGAGGCCCATGAACACCACGACGGCAAGCCCCGCCTGGCTCATCTCCAGCGCGCTCGGCACCGGCAGGGAGAAGAGCTGGGTGCCGAAGCTGTCGGCGGTCCCTACGATTGCCAGGAGGCCGATAAACACCGCCGCGACCGCCAGCGCGGCAGTGCCGAGCCAGCGTATCGTCGCATCGAGGAATTGCAGCAGGGCAGTCATCGCGAGGATGAGCCCCGGCGCGGGGCCAGGGCCATCCGGGAAGCGGCCGGCCTAGAGGCCGAGGTCCTTGCGGACGGCCGCCGCATAGGCTTCGGCTTCCGTCTGCTTGCCGAGCTTGGCCATTTCGGCAATCCACTCGTCGATCATGTCGGGCACGGTGTCTTCAAGCTTCTGCTGCTCCTCGAACATGACGATGGTGGCGCCCTTGTCGACCAATTGCTGCTTGGCGGCGGCATCCACTTTCTTCGTGTCGGCGACGCCCCATTCCGTGGCTTCGGCGCCCACGGAGACCAGCAGGTCCTGCACATTCTGCGGCAGGCTTTCGAACTTGCGCTTGTTCATCGCCAAGTAATAGGCGTTGATGCCGCCGAATTTCACATCGATGACATAGGGCGCGACTTCGTAGAGCTTGAAGACCACGAAGAATGGATAGGTCAGGTAGGAGCAGTCCATCGAGCCGCGCTTCAGCGCCTCGTACATCTCCACCGGCAGCACATTCACCGGCGTGGCTTTCAGGGCCGCGAACATTTTCGGCATGTAGTTGCCGAAGGTGCGGATCTTCAGCCCTTCCAGATCCTTCACCGTCTTCACCGGCTTGGTGCAGATGAGCTTGTAATTGGGCAGGTAGCGGTTGATGAGCGGCTTGATGTTGTTGCGCTCATATTCCGCGATCTGGTCCGGGTTTCCCATGTCCATCTTCATGGCGGTGCGCATGACGGCCTCGCCGTCGAAGAAGGTCATCGGCAGCGAGTTGGTCATCGCGCCGAACGGCAGGGCTGAGGTGAAATAGCCCTGGACGACCGAGCCCATGTCGATGGCGCCCTTGGACACCAGGTCAAGGATTTCGTTCGACTTGCCGAGCGCGCCGCCGAAATGCATCTTTACCTCGATCTTGCCGCCGGAGCGTTTCTCCACTTCCTCGGCGAACCAGATCGCCGGACCGTTCATATAGACCGCCTTCGGGAACCCGGTCGCGTAGCGGAACGTAATTTCCGGGTAGTCCTCCGCCTGCGCCTGCATGGAGCCCGCAACCAAAAGGGCCAGGCCCGCCTTCAACGCCTTCGACATTCTTCGTCCTTCCTCGGTTTCGCCGTCGGTTCCGTTTTTCGATGCTGCTGCGCCGACCGGAGGCCGGCGCCGGGACATATTCGGGATGAGAGCGGCTTTCCCCGCCGCTAGCGCGGCTTGCGCCGGCGGCCGCCCGTGCCGTCGAACAGGATCTGCTCACGCCGTTCGGCATCGGCCGCGACCGTCTCGAAGTCCGCTTCGTCCATCCGACGGGCCGGCGGGGGCACGATGGCGAAGT
>MPNF01000402.1 GCA_002238885.1 Alphaproteobacteria bacterium bin95
CGTCCTTGGGGATGTCCTCGACCGCTTCCAGGCACTCGGCATACCACTCCCGCGCCTCGGGCTTGCAGGGCGCCAGCGCGAAACCGCAATTGCCCATCACCACCGTGGTCACGCCGTGCCAGCAGGAGCAGCTTCCGAGCGGGTCCCAGGCCACCTGGGCGTCCATATGCGTGTGGCCGTCGATGAAGCCCGGCGCGACGATCATGCCCTCGGCGTCGATCACTTCGTCGGCAGGGCTGCGTATCCGCCCGATCTCGGCAATGCGGCCCTGCCTGACGCCGATATCCGCCCGGTAACGGGGCATGCCGGAGCCGTCCACCACCGTGCCGTTCCTGATGAGAAGGTCGAGAGACATCGCGCGCTACCCCGAAGGCCGTTTCGTTCGGGCGGAACCGTAACAGCCCCGGAATGGTGCGACAATGCGCCCACGGTGACCCGCGGAGTCAGCGCGTGTCCACCTTCAGCACGATGGCGGCCGCGCTGTCGCCGGCCGCGCAGCCGGTGAAGAGCCCGTATCCGCCGCCCCTGAGCGCCAGTTCCTCGATCAGCTCCACCACCAGGCGCATGCCCGTCGGACCCTGCGGATGGCCGAAAATGAGCGATGAGCCGTAATTGTTCATCCGTTCGGCCTCGAACCCCGTTGCCTCGGCGAAATAGAGATCGTTCACGGCGAAGGGGTTATGCGTCTTGACGACAGCGATCTCGTCCATCCCGAGCTCCGCATCGGCCAGCGCTGCCTCGGCCGCCGCGACCGGCGCCATGCCCATATAGGCTTTCTCCGCTCGCCCCTCGCCGAAAGCGAGGAGTTGCACCGAGATGGTCTCGTCCCGGCCGAGTTCCCCGGCCTGCGCCGCCGTGCCTAGCAGCATGCCGGCATTTCCGTCCGCCGGATGGGTCTGCGCCGCGGCGGTGACGGTCCCGTTCCCGATAACGGGCGCGAGCGCCGCCACGCGCTCTTCGGTACGCTCGCGGATGCCCTCGTCGCCGGAGACGGTCGTCGTCTGACGTTTCCCGCCAACCGGGACATCCACCATGTAGCGGCGCTGAAACGCGCAGTCGTCGGCGAGCGCCATGCCGTATTGCTCTTGCCGGAGGAGCGCCAGGTCGTCCTGCGCCCGTCGCGAATACCCGAACCGCGCGGCGATGTTCTCGGCGGTCTGGATCATGGCCACATCGGCATAGGGGTCTTCGTTGAAATTGTCCCACACCCAATGTTCGGTGACGCCCCGGCCTCCGGGCCCGCCGGGATCGGGATAGTAGAGCGTGGGTCCGTTGCTGATCCGGTCCGCCGCAAGCGCCAGGGTCCGGGCGCTGCCGCCGAGCTCCACGGCGCTGGCGGCCGAGGCAATGACCCGTGCCGAGGTGGCGCAGGCCTGTGACAGCGTCGGCCCTGTAACCCGGTCCGCGCCGATCAGCGCGCCGATCCAGGGCGCGCCCCAGAAGCTCTTGTGCTGTGGAACCGTCATGCCGAAATGGATGCCGTCCAGGCTCTCCGGCTCGCACCCCGCCGCATCGAGGAATGCAGAGGGGCAGGAGGCGGCAAGCCGGATCCGGTGCTCGGCGCCCAGGCCGCCCTCCCACCGGCACGAGGGCCCGCCCCGCGGGCGGGAGGAGGAAGGAGGGGGGGCGGGGGGGGAAAAGCCGTATCGGGTGCTCGCCGCTCAGGCGGCCCTGCCAGCGGCAGAAGGGCGTGCTCCAGTAGCCGCCGTAAGGGATATGGACCTTCTCGAATCGCATCGCTGCACCTCAGCTAATGTTGCGCTCCACGAGCCTCGCCTTCATCTCGGTGCGCGGCAGCACGCCGCGCGGAACGAGTTCGACCCTGGCCTGCACGATCAGCTTCGCCCGCAGGGCCTGTTCGATACGCGCCGCAAGACCGTCGCTGTCGGCGGCACCCGCCTCCACCCTGACCCGAAGCGGCGGATCGACCTTCGGACCCGCGCCGTCCACCTGGATCAGCATCTCGCCGGTGACCTCCGGCCGGAAGCCCGCGACCACATCCTTGACCGCCGACGGCCAGACATTGACGCCGCGCACGATCAGCATGTCGTCCGTCCGCCCGACGCATCTGAGCCGCGGTCCTGTCCGCCCGCACGGGCAGGGCCCGGTCTTGACCGTGACGCGGTCGCGTGTGCGGAAGCGCAGCATCGGATTGCACTCGCGGTCTATATGCGTGAAGACCAGCTCTCCCTCAATCTCGGGCCTGTCCGGCGGAATGACCGCGCCCGTGTCCGGATCGACGATCTCCATGATGAGGTAGTCCGGCACCAGGAAATGGCATCCGTCCCGCGCGTCGCACTCGGCGCTGTGGATGGTGATGAGGTCGGCAATGCCGACTGCCTCCGTGCACCTCGCGTTCCAGCTTTCCTCGATCTGCGCCCGTATCCCGGGCACGCCGCCGCCGGGTTCGGCCCCGACCATGACCCGCCTTATGCCGAGCTCTGCCGGATCGACCCCCATTTCCTCCCGCGCAAGCTCCGCGAGGTAGATGGCGTAGGACGGCGTCGTCGCGAGCACGTCGGCCTTCATGGCCCGAATAGATGCGATGAGGCGGTCGGATGCACCGGTGCCGATGGGCAGCAGCGTGGCGCCCACGGCCTCGACGGCGGCGGCGACCGGCAGGCCGCCGACGAAAAACCCGATGCCGAGCCCCATCGCGAAGACGCTCTGCGGACGAAGCCCCTGCGCCCAATAGCTGCGCGCGATGCACTCGACCCAGCGTCTTGCGTCATGGGCGGTCAGGCCGATGAAGGAGGGTGTCCCGGTCGTGCCCGAGGAGGCATGCACGCGCACGACATCCTCCAACGGGGCGGCCGCGTGGCTGCCGAGCGGCGGGTCGCGCCTCTGGCTCTCCCTGAGCTCGGTCTTTTCGGTGAAGGGCAGCCGGGCGAGGTCCGCAAGCGTGCGGATATCGCCGGGTTCCGCGCCCGCGTCGGCGAGTTTCGCGGCATGAAACGGCGAGTTCGCCTTCAGATAGTCGAGTTGCGCGCGAAGCTTCCGGTGCTGCATCGCGGCGGTCTCATCAGCCGACATCGTCTCGACCGCGGCGTTGAAATAGGCGCTTCCGGCCTGCCGCATCGCCCTGCTCCTGCCGAATAAGCCCCTTGGAGGATAGTCAACTCTTTCCGCGCCGGAAACGGCGCCCGCCCGGGCGTAGCGACCGGGCGGGCACGGCGATACAAATACCGGCGCGAGAAAGGGTCTGTTCCATGCGGCAACGATATGGGTTCGGCATGCTCGGCGTGCTTGCGGCGTTGCTGATGGCGGTGCCGGCGGCCGTCGCGGGAGACATCGTCTTCGGGCGCGGGCAGGTGCGGGTCGAGACGGCGGGGGGCGCGCGGCTCTTCCATGTAGAGCTTGCCGAGACGTCGGAGCAGCGCTCGCGCGGCCTCATGTACCGCCGGACACTGGCGCCAGACGCGGGCATGCTGTTCCTCTTCCCCGAGCGCGAGCGGCCGACCATGTGGATGGCCAATACCTGGCTGCCGCTGGACATGCTGTTCCTGGCGGCCGACGGGCGCATCGTGGACATCTTCCCCAACA
>MPNF01000403.1 GCA_002238885.1 Alphaproteobacteria bacterium bin95
GGCTACGCCCTCCTTCCGTCCCCGGCCCCCGTCACAAACCCGGCGTCGCCAGTCTCACCCTGTTTGTCGCGCCCCACGAAAACGCGCGATTCCATCAAATATGCGCGGTTTCTGACCGTCGCCTACAGCCCCTCGGGGGTATCCACCGCCAGAGCCACCGCCCCTCCCGGAGAAGCATGTCGCGCCTCCACCCGAACGCGATCAGGCATTGCTCTATGTCCGCCGTGGTCCACACGACGCGCGGCGCGGCTGCAATCCGCCGTATGTCCATCATCCTCCACGGTCGCGCAGGAAGCACCGCCAGCCGGTCAGGCAGTGTCCACTCATCCTCGAATATCGGCATGTATCCCTTCACGCCGCGCGGCGCGGGGCGCTCTTCCCGGTCGCGAGGGCGGATAGGGGGAGGGTCCGGCAAAGGGGTCCAGTCTGCCTCACGCGCTGCCCCCGCTTGCTCCGGATGGGTATAACACCAATGGCAAAGGCGGGTCCGCTCTTCCGTGGGTTGGAACCGCCAACCGCAGCATGAGCAAATCCGCAGGCTCATTCCGCCTCAAACAGCCACGGCCCATAGTTCCGGAGCGGGCCAACGATCCGGTCATACGCCCGCTCCTTCGGCAGACCGCGAACCCCGTCATACAAATCCCGCACCAGCAGCACAGCAGCGGCGGCCAGCAGGGACTTCGAAGGGTAGTCGCTCGGCAGACCATAGGTGCCTGTAACCCGGAAGCGGCGGTTGGCAGTGTCCGGCCAGCTCACGGCAGGGGCGATGACGAAAATGTCTCCATCGTCCTCCACGACCGAATATCCCGCCGCCGGAACGGTGTCGGGGAAGAAGAGGGGTATGGGGTCGTCTGTGGGGGCCTGGTAGGTGATGGAGGTGATGGAGCGGAAGAAGGGATCGCGGAACGCGATGGCCTGAGACCCGCTGACTTGGAAGGTCAGCGCCGCGCGCCGGTTGGGTATGGGCATGTTGGTGTCGCGGGCAACGGCGGATACGGCCGATTTGATGAGGGCGCGCAAGTCGTCATCTTGGCTTGTGTCGCCGTCCGGGAAGCGAAGCTCAAACCGGACCCTGTCGAGGGGGAGAATGTCCTCAGCAGTCGCGAAGGTCATGCCCCTACTCCAGCCCTAGCAGCCGCCGTGCTTCCTCGTCACTCATGCCGGCATCGCGGAAGCTCTTGTAGGCGCGGCTCAGTTGCTGCCAATCCGGCATCCGGAGCGGCGATAGGTCGATGGCAGCGGACGGGTCCAGCCGCTTCACTTCCCGCACAATCTGAGCCGCCACCGGAACGATCGTGGAAGACACAAACTCCCGCTTCGCCTCCCGCAAGGCTGCATCGGAGGCGTTGTCGGAGAACAGGACCGGCGGAATGCCATACGCCGCGAAAATCGCCCCGGCCATCGGGAAGTGGGCCGGGGAGCCCGTCGCGCCACCGCTGGCAAGGTTGGTGAAGGTCGCGCCGCCGGGCATGATGAGGGGCCGGGTTGCGTCCTCGGCAGCCTTGCCGAGCAGCCGGTGAATGCCTTCTAGCTGCTGGTCATTCAACAGCGCCCGGAAGGAAATCCCGACACCGGAACGGTGCGGGAGACCGTCCACCTCTTGGAGCAAGTGTTCGAACCGGGCGACCGTGTTGGCCGCATAGGGGACCGTTGCCCAGGGAGCCTCCCCCCGCCAGTGCTCACGCGGGCCAAGCCGGATATGCGCCACCTCAGCGCGCGACCGCACGATGGACGGGGTTTCGGATGGGCCGGGTAGGGTGAGAGTGTAGGTCCACGTCTCCGGCGCGCTCCGGCCTTTGACCGAGGATATGGTGGCGAGGGCAAGCCGGGAGCCGTCGCGGACCAACGCCGCCTCCCCTTCCAGCGCAAGCCGCACCACGAGCGCCGGAATCACCTCAGCAAGCGGGTCCGGCTCCACCAATGCAGCGGCGAACGCCCGGCTCCAATAGCCCGTCGCCACCCCGACAGCCGAGGCGAGGCGGGGGAGTGCATCGGACCCCAGCACCTTCCGGACCAAATCGTTGACCGCAATCGCGGTCGCGTCCCCCGGAGACCCCGCATGCGAAGCCTCCGGGGAGAGCCAGCGAAGAAGCCTCATGGCTCAGGCGTTGATCTGTGCGCCGATATGCTTCCAACCGTCCGCCCGCGTTACGCCGAAGGAGGCATGCATGACGGCTGTAAGCTTGATCTCGCCTTCGGCTGCTTTCGTGATCTGATCACGAATGATCTGCACCGCCGGCCAAAGCGCCATCGTTGCATCGTCCGCCATGCCGAGCCGGGCGATGACTGACTGGCGCTTGTTCGCGACCGCCGGAGCGTGGGGGGTGACGCGGAAGCGGACGCCTTCGGCTTGGAGGGAGGCAAGGGCGCTCCGGTCGCCAGTCCCGTTGTAGTTGGCGGCGGCATCGGCATATGCCAGCGAGCCGATGGCGAGGCGAATGTCGCCGATGGAGGTGGCGTGGCGGCCATCCACGAGGCCATAGACCGTCGAGCGCCATGTCTCGAAGGTGAGATGCGCGGCGGAGTTGGCCGCTGCAACCGACGAAAGGACGGTGCTTGCGACATATGAGTCCAGGTCCTCGGACAGCGCCATGTTGAGCGCGGCGGACAGTGCCTGGTCGAGGCCGCGAAGCTGCACAGCTTCGGTGCGCCGGAAGGAGAAGCCGGCTTGCAACCGTTGCGGCTCCAGCTTGGTGACAGCGAACGCGCCTGTGGTCTCCGCGACGGCGTCTGAGATGTCGGGACCTTTCCGCGCCACCGTGGGACGGGTCGAAAGTGTCGGAATGATGAGGTCACCGGAAGCAACCCGCCGCTGCATCACGCCGAGGAAGGACATGAGACCGGTTGAGAACATCGGTGAGATAGGCTGCGGGGCATCCGCCGGCAGGGAGTCCGGCGCGGGCGTCACGGCGTTGCTTGGGGACAGGATGAGGTCAATCGGGATTTCATCCGCGGCCACGCGCGTTTCCGCTTGCAGTTCCTCGATGGCCCCGCCCGCCGCACGACCGTCCATCGCCGCCGTCACGATGGCCGCCGCGCCGCCTTCGGCGCGCGCCCGCTGCACCAGCCCCGCGTCCGGGCCGGGGGAACCCGCGCCGCTCATCAGCGCGTCCCGTGCGGCGTCCACGGCGGCGCTCGCTTCGGCGTAGGCTTGCAGCCGGGCCTGAATTGTTTCGTCGCTTGCACCTGCGGCTTGCGCCTCCAGATACGCGGTTTGCGCCCGCGAACGGGCTGCCAGTAGTGCGGAGAAGTTCATGGTCGAATGACCTCCTTCAAAAAATGCGGTCCCACGGGAAAAGGATACGCCCGATTTAGTGAACGCAAACAGTTATTTTTGGTCGATCTTGCCTCCCTGAAGCACTTCAAGACCGCCGCGCCGGGCCTTTGGGTATGAAATTGTTTTGGCGGGAACGCGTCCTCTTGTTGCTGGCGTCGCGCCGAACATTGCAAAGAGCTTCGTCAACATTGCGCCGGACTGTTGAAGGGCGCGAAAGGAAGCAGACACAATCATGCGCCCGTCCTTATCGAAGTCAAAGC
>MPNF01000404.1 GCA_002238885.1 Alphaproteobacteria bacterium bin95
TCTTCGGCGGTGCCATGATTATTCTCGGGCTGACCCTGCTGAAAGATGCGGCGGCGCCGCTGGCCGACCAGCCCTGGTTCCGGGATATGCTGGAATCGGCCGGGGATTCGCCGATTCTCGCCTGCCTGGTCGCTGCAATGCTGACAGCCGTGGTGCAATCCTCGAGCGCGGTGTCAGTATTCGGCATCAGCCTGGCGGCCGTCGGGGTCCTCACTGCGGACCAGACCATCATGGTCATCTACGGCAGCTTCATCGGCTCCGGCGCGATCATGTACATTTTGTCGGTGAACCTGAAAGGCAGGTCCCGCCAGGTCGCCATGTATCTGGTGTCTTTGAACCTGGCGATCTGCGCGATCGCGATCCCCCTGTTCTATCTCGAACTCCATCTCGGCATTCCAGCGGTCAAGGCCCTCGTTCTTTCCCCGCCTCTCGATCTGGACCAGCAGCTGGCCCTCGCTTACCTCATCATCACCATAGTCCCCATTCCTGTCTTGCTCCTGCTGCTTGGACCGACGGCCGTGGCTTTCGAGAAACTCTGGCCGGAATCGCCCATCGACGAGTTGTCGAAGGCGCAATTCATTTACGATCATGCTTCGGTGGATATCGGCACATCGGCAATGCTCGTCGAACTTGAGCAGAAGCGCGTGTTCCGGATGCTGTCGCGGTATTTCGACGCCGTGCGGCGGGATGCAGACCTGAGGCAGATACGGACCGCATGCCGGAATGTGCTGGCCGAGGTCTCCCATTTTCTGGATGACCTTCACGAGACTCATCCCATGCAGGGAATGGAAAGCCGCAACACGATGCTGAGCCGCCTGAAGCTTCTTTCGTGGATGGAAAGTGCGGTAGGGGATATGTGCGAGGCCCTGCTGGACCTCAAGGGCCGGCCGGGGCTGGAAAAGTTCCGCATGGACATTTGCGAGGGGGTGGACACCGTATTGCGCACCGATGGGTGCTAACTATCTGATATAGAGCCGTTTTTTCTCCCGAAATGTGGCAGTCGGGGAAGTGGAGTGCGATCCCTTTCTTCCCTGGCTGCAACCGGAGCCGGGAGAAATCCGTTGCCGAGAACCAACCTCACCGAGACCCGCGTCAGGGTGCTCAGGCCTCGCAAGTCCGTCCGCGAGGTTCGCGACAGCAAGCTCAAGGGCTTTGGCGTCCGTGTGTCGCCCTCGGGCCGCAAGCAGTTCTTCATCCACTGCCAGCATAGCGGCGAACGCATCTGGAAGATCGTGGGCGACGCCGGAAGCATGAGCGTCATGAACGCGCGGGCTTCGGCTGCCGAAATGCTCACCGCCATCAGGCGCGGCGAGGAGGCGCTCCACGCGCCCGGCGAGACACTGTTCGAAGCCGTCGCCGAAGCCGCCTTCCAGCGTCACGAGCGGCTCTGGAAACCGGGTACGATGGTCGTGAACCGCAGTCATCTGCGCAACCGGATCATGCCCCATTTCGCCGGGCGACAGATTGCCGAAATCGACCGGCAGGAGGTGAGGAACTGGTTCGCCCGCCTGCGCGCGACGCCGGTTGCGGCAGACAGGTCCATGCCGGTCCTGTCCGTCATCATGAGGGAGGCGGAACGGATGGGCATGCGTCCGGAGGGTTCCAATCCCTGCCGGGGCATCCGGCGCTACCGTCGCAAGGGTCGCGAGCGGTTCCTCTCCGACGACGAAATCCGCCGGCTGTCGGCAAGGCTCAGGGTGTATGAGGCCCGATGGCCGCGGCAGGTCGCCATAATCCGCCTGTTGCTGCTCACGGGCTGCCGCAAGAGCGAAATCCTGACCCTGCAATGGTCCGACTACCGTGACGGCCACCTGTTCCTGCGCGATAGCAAGACGGGCCCCCGGACCGTCTGGCTGTCCGACCCGGCCCGGGCCATTCTCGACGACCTTGCGCCGAAGGGTCGATGGGTATTTCCGGCATCACGGGCCGACCGGCCCGGCAGCGCGGCCTGGCTCGACAGGTTCTGGATCAGGGTCCGAGCCGAGGCGGAACTGGAGGATGTGCATCTTCACGACCTGCGCCATACCGTAGCCAGCCTGGCTCTCAGGCAGGGCGAGACCGTTCTGTCCATCGGCCGGCTGCTCGGACATCGCAGGGCGGAGACGACGCTGAAATACATCCACCTCGCGGACGCCATGGTGCAGGACGCGGCCGAGACAGTCGGCGCCGCGCTGGAGGGAGAGTGATGGCGGGCAGGGAACGGATGAAACTTACCGACGCCGCCGTCTCCCGGCTTCGCCCCCGCGAGCGGGAATACACGGTCTGGGACACGCGCGTGGCCGGCCTCGGCGTCCGCGTGCGGCCTTCCGGCGGGCGCAGCTATGTGCTGCTTCTGGACATAGGTGGGCGCACGAAGCGCGTCTCGCTCGGTCCGGTCGGTGTGAAGAGCCTGGACGAGGTTCGCAGGGAATGTCATGCCCGCAGGGCGAACCCGGAGCCGGAGGAAAAGCCCGTGCCGGCTCGTCAGGTCCCGCTGTTCCGGGACTTCGTCGCCGGCGCATGGAAGGAAGCCCATTTCGACGGCTACAAGCCTTCGACGCAGAAAACCGCCCGGTATCAATTGTCAGGCCAGCTTCTGCCGACATTCGGAGCGAAGCCGTTGAACCGCCTCGGGGAAGCCGGGATCAAGCGCTGGTTCGACCGCCACAGCCGGACAGCGCCGAGCAACGCCAATCACTGCCTTGCCTGCCTCCGACAGATCCTGAACTTCGCCGTCGCTTGCGGGTATATCGAAAGCAACCCCGCCAATGGCATCGAGTGCAACCGGCGCCCGAAGCTCACCCGATTCCTGTCCCGGGAGGAACTCAGACGCCTCTACGCTGCCCTCGACGCGGAGACGGGCAAGGGGAACATGCAGCCGGCCGACATCATCCGCCTCCTGCTGCTGACCGGCTGCCGCAAGAGCGAGATCGTCAACCTCAGCTGGTCGGAAGTCCGTGAAGAGGGATTGGCCCTCATGGATGCGAAGACCGGTCCGAGGACGGTCCCGCTGGGCAGTCGGGCGCGCGCCATTCTCGACCGGCAGCCGCGCAGCGAGAGCCCTTTCGTGTTTCCCTCGCCGCTCGACCCCGTACGCCCGCGCGATTCCGATCTCCCGTTCTGGTACCGCGTCAGGCGCGAAGCCGGCATCGAGGACGTGCGTCTTCATGACCTGCGTCACACGATGGCCAGCCACGCCGTGATGAACGGCGTGCCGGTGCCGGTGGTCTCGCGGCTGCTCGGGCACTCCAATGTTCAGATGACACTGCGCTACGCCCATCTCGCCGACCGCGACATCGAGGCGGCAGCAGAGCGCGTCGGACAGGCCATGGCGCAGGTCATGGGACTGAGCCTTCAAATGCACCCCTTGGATACGCCGAACGGCGGATCGTCCGGATAACGCACCCGTTTCATCCGCTTCACGGCCGCGAGTTTCCGCTGGTCGAGATCGCATCGGTGATGGGGGTGGGGCGGGTTCATTACACGGCTGACGACGGGACGCTGCGCACGATCCGTCAGGCCTTCACCAGCGCCG
>MPNF01000405.1 GCA_002238885.1 Alphaproteobacteria bacterium bin95
GAAGGAAGAAGCGCCGGTCGAAGCGCCGGTCGAAGCGGTTGCCGAACCTGCTGCGGAGCAGGCGGACGCAGGCCCTCCGGCGGAGGCGGTCGCTGCCGAAGCGCCGGAGGAGGCCCCGAAGCCAAGGCGGCGGCGCACCCGCCGCAAGAAGGAAGAGGCTCCGGAGGCCACCGCTTCGGAGGCACAGCCTTCCGAGTCACCCACGCCCGAGCCGTCCGCAATGGAGCCGCCTGCCCCCGATCTTCCTTCGCAGGAAGAGGCGCCGGAACCGGAAGCCGTCTCGCCCGCCGAGCCAGAAGCTGAGGCTGCCCCGGCCGCCGAGCCGGAAGCCGAGGACCCGGAAGCCCCTCGCCGGCGCGGATGGTGGCGGCGGCAGCTGAACCTGGTCTGAACCCGAAACGAGAGGACCCGACCGCGCCATGACAAGCAATGGCAAGATGGAGCTGCGATTCGACGAAGGCGTCGCCATCCTCGCATTCAACGATCCGGATGTGCTGAATGCCATCGGCCACCGGATGCGCGAGGACTTCTCCGCTGCGCTCGACCGCATCGAAGCCAGCGACGCGCGCTGCATCCTGTTGACGGGCAACGGCCGGGCGTTCTGCTCGGGCGCGAACCTGAACGACCCCGACCGCCCGCCCCGCGACCGGGAGGCGGAGGCCAGGGGCGAGCAGAAGGGCGACCTGGAAGGCTGGTACAACCCGACCCTCGAGCGACTGCGCGCCTCTCCCGTTCCGGTCGTGTCCGCGGTCAACGGCGTCGCTGCCGGCATCGGCATGAGCTTCGCGCTTTCGGCCGACATCCGCATCGCCGCCAGGTCCGGCTATTTCCTGCAGGCCTTCGCCCGCATCGGCCTCGTGCCGGATGGCGGGGCGACATGGATCCTGCCGCGCCTTGTCGGCATGGCCCGTGCGATGGAGCTCTCCATGCTGGCCGAACGGCTGCCGGCCGAGACGGCGCTCGAATGGGGCATGGTCAACCGGGTCGTGGACGACGAGGCGCTGATGGACGAGGCAATGGCGATGGCGCGCCGGCTCGCCGGCGGCCCGGCCTCGCTCGGCATGATCCGCCAGCTCTACTGGCAGAGCCTGGAAAACGGCTACAGCACCCAGCTCAAGGCGGAGGCCGACACCCAGACCGCTGCCGGACAGACGCAGGATTACGAGGAAGGCGTCGCTGCCTTCCGCGAAAAGCGCCCGGCCGCCTTCTCGGGCCACTGACGTGCTGCTTTGCTTGAACTCCCTCCCTCCTCTTTACCCAAAGCTTGACCCATCTCTTGGCTTGTGTTCCGCTTCTCACATGGCGTAGTAGCCTAGACGGAGGGTCGAAGTACCTGGTGCCGATGGTGCCAACGCGCCCAAGAAGCCGAGAGGATTCTTGGGCACACTTGTCAGACGACTAGTGGAACCCCTGACTTCGAGGCCCTCCGTCGCCCCCTCATGCAGAACACTCTAAAGACAGAAATCAAACGCCTCTGCCGTCGTGCCTTTGCCCGCCATGCTAGGGAAACAAGAAAGGCTAACGAGTTTCGAACAAAGTTCACCAAGCGAACTGGCTTGCCCGCCGGACTGCCCACGAGCCGACCTACCAACGCGCCGCCAGACCGCCATTTTGATCCGAGGTACTGTGCCCGCAATGCTAATTTGTTGGCCAAGGTAATCTGGCAAAAGGTTCTTGACAAGACCTATCATCCAAAACCGGCTTTATCGTTTCGAATCCCCAAGTCTTCCGGCGGTTTTCGTGAGGTTATGGCATTCACCATCCCCGATGCTGCTTTGGCGAATGTAGTGTTGCGCAGAACTTCTCAGCGTAATCTGAAGCGACTGTCCCCGTACTCTTTCGCATATCATCCCGACCGCAACGTATTTGACGCCATTTTGGCGTTGTCTAATTTTGTCACCGAGCAAAGACTCTTCGCTGTCCAAATAGATTTCGAAAGATACTTCGACAGCATCCCTTCTTCTTACCTTAAGGATCATATCAATGATCACAACCTCATCTCTTTGACACCCCATGAGCGTTACATAATTGAAGAGTTCATGCATCATCAGCACGCAAACCAAACAGAATACCCTCAAAGTCGGTTTAAGCGCCGGCATATAGGTACACCACAAGGAGCTTCAGTATCTCTCTTACTTGCCAACCTCGCCAACAACAACCTTGACCGAGAGTTGGAACGCCGCCCAGGCCGGTTTGTTCGGTTTGCGGATGATGTTGTCGTCCTTTGCTCCAATTTTGCAGAAGCAGAAGAAGTTGAGGCCGCTTTTGTAGAGCATTGTCGGGCTAGCGGTTTGAGAATTAACGAGCGAAAATCGCCAGGTATAGCCATCATAGGAAAGAAAGCTGGCGAAGCTGAGCTTCGGAGCTATTTGACGTTTGATTACCTTGGTTACAGGTTTGGAAAAACTGGCTTAGATATTCCGAATTCTGTACGGAAGCGAATATTTCACAAATTGTCGCGATTGATTCACATTTATCTGATACGTTATCCTACCAGCTACGGTTTTGATAGTAATCGCTGCAGCGGAGGGCCACAACCTTATGATTGGGACCTGCTTGGATTAATTCTAGAAATAAGGGGTTACCTTTATGGAGGATTGGGAGAGGAAGAGTTAAGGCGCTTTACTAGTGGACAACAAAGTGGCCTGCAGAAAATGCGCGGCTTAATGGGATTTTACACTTTGCTAGATGACAGCAAAACCCTCAAGTATCTCGATAGTTGGCTTCTCGTTCAAGTCAGGTTGGCAATGAGAAAGAGGGCGAATTTGCTAATGTCGAGATATGGCCACCGAGGTATCGAGCCGTCAGCAGAGCAGCTAATATTAGGAACATGGCTTGACCAGTCAGCCTGGAGAGGTAGCGCGTGCCCTGATCCACGTTTACCTAGTTTCGTTCGCGGCTGGCGTGCTGCGAGGAAGTATTATTTCACTTTCGGCCTTGAGGATGTAGAACCACCCTTCTATGGATATTATTAGGTGGTGCTGGGGCCTAGAACTTTGCAATGTGAGAGCGTCTTCGGACTATTCTGTTCCCGCTAATGTTAAGAACAAGCATTGAGTGGGAAAACCAATTGAGATTGCGCTTTACTTCAAGAATTCTGCAAGCCGGTCCATGGCCGCCTCGACCTCTTCCGTCCCGGCGCAATAGCTGAGGCGAACCGTCCGGTTGCCCCGCTCGCGGTCGAAATCGACGCCGGGAGTGATGGCGACGCCGGTTTCGTCCAGCAGCCGGCGGCAGAAAGCCATGCTGTCATTCGTCAGGTGGCCGATATCGGCATAGACGTAGAACGCGCCGTCCGGCGCGGCGAACTCGCCGATGCCCATGGCCGGCAGGGCTGACAGCAGAATGTCGCGGTTGCGCGCATAGCGCCGGACATTCTCCTCCATCTCCTCCCGGCACTCGAATGCCGCGAGCGCGGCATATTGGGAAACCGTCGGCGTGTTCAGGAACAGGTTCTGGCCCAACCGTTCCACCGCGACCGACAGGTCTTCCGGCAGCACCAGCCAGCCGACC
>MPNF01000406.1 GCA_002238885.1 Alphaproteobacteria bacterium bin95
CATCCGGGTGACGGACGCCGCGAATCTCTGGGAGAGTGAATGGAGGGGGCGTTCCGCTCCTCCTTCCGGGGCCTGGTGGCTTTCGTCATGGACGGAGCGGGGCCTGACGGCGCGCTATTGCGACGGGGTACTGGCGGTCTATGCGGCTGAGGACGAGCTGAAGGGGGTGGGCCGGGGCCACCGGGAGGTCCAGGTGGCGCCCGTGCTTCATGGCGGCGGGCGGACGGGCCTGCACGTAATCCTGAAGAACACGAACATCGCGCGCGGCGCCCACGGTCGCGACGACACGGCGCTGCCGGTCTGCATGGGCATTCCCTCGACGGGCGAGGACCGGGTGGGACTGGTAGGCGCGGTCGCCGATCCGGTCCGCACGGTGACGGGCATACGCTGGGAGACGGAGTTCCATACCGTGGCCTGCTCGACCAACGCCGTCCTGGCTGCGGGGCTGACGGCCTGTCCGCCAGCGGTGCCGAACGGCTTCTGCGAGGCGCGGCAGATCCCGATCCAGGTGACGGCGCTGACCAACTGCCCGGCGGCAACGCCGAACTGCAACGATCTTTCGGCGACGGCGCCGGGGGTGCCGCATTTCTGGCCGCGGGACTGCGCGAGGCGGGGGACGATGCTGACGGCCACTCCTCCCGGCCTTCCGGCGGATGCGGCCTGCACCGACTGGCGCCATGCGGGCGGGCTCTGCCCCTTCCAGTATGCCCAAGCGCCACCGCCGACGCCGATCCCGGACCCGGTCATCACCTGGAGGCCGGCCCCTGTCCACAGGACCACGGGCTCGTGCAGCTGCCCCGCGGGCGAGCAGGGAAGCTGCACACTGCATTACGAGCAGAACACGGAGTATCGGGACTTCCGGGTGCGCCCCGGCGCGCCCGTGGTGACGACGCGGCGTGTGGCGCGGGTGAACGGCGCGAGGCGTCTCGTGCGCAGGGCCGAGAATTGCACGCCGATTCAGACCGGGTGTCAGGGCGACTGCGGCAACGGTCCTGAAGGCGAAAACGGCGGCGGCGGCGGTGGCGGCGGCGGACATACCAGTACTTCGAGCTCCGGCGACCACCCGGGGCTGGACGACAACACGGGCGTTAGCTTCGGGTCCGGAACCGACGATGCCGACTGCGGATGTGGAGGCGACGAGGGCGGCGCAGACGGTAGTAGCGGCAGTGAATCCGGTAACGGGGGATCGCCGCCCTGAACAGGACGATACTGGCCTACCGTAGCTCAACTGCAAGAGAGGGAAACCAGATGACGATACTGACGCGTGTTGGATCGATAGCGCTGGCCGGACTCGCGCTGGCATCCTGCGTGGCGCACGGACAATCGGACAAGTTTTCCCTGCAGGTGCATCGCAACTACACGTCCCACAGCGTCGCGTTCTACGAGAGACTGCTCGCGGGTCGGGTGTGGGTATTCGAGGGAAATCCAGATCGCGCCAATTCTGTAATGCGTGCCTTGGTAATGGGCCGCAAGGGACGATTGTTCCGCTGCTTCCGAAATTGGGCGACTCCCAAGAGCGAGCGGATGCGCTGGTCGGTGGTGTGGAGAGCGCATGGGGCAACTGTGCGCTACGAGAACTGGGGTCCCAAACCTCGATATGCTCCATTCTATTACGATCCGGAGACGGGTCTCGCGAACGTTGAGATAGTCCGGGCTGATAAGTCCGGCCGCCATGTTTGGTACCGTATAGCGACCGGTTGGGTTCAGGATACGTTTCCGCGCGTCTTTGTTCGCACTTGTCCGGGCCTTGCCGACACGGCTGGGATCACAATTAACGAGAAGCAAACGTCGAAGAAATTCGATGAGTTGCGGACACAAGACCCTGATGCGCCAATCCGTCATTTCCCGGGCTCGCATCTGACGGGGCCTGGCCGCACGGGACTGGCCGCCTCCGGTCTCGCCGCCACGACGACGAAGGCAGAGGTTTGGTCATTCCTGAACGCCCGTGAAGGGGACATCCTGCTCAGCCCGAGGAGTGCCGGGCGCGTCTTTGTCCGAGGTGCGGGGCGCAACCACGAGATATGGGGACTGAAGGGCGACGGGACCTTCGCGTGGATAGCGGACCTAGTCGAGTACGAGGAGTCAGGCGATGAATGGCTGGCTTGGAAACTCAACGGGAAGACTGTGTCCCGCTACCCGATGGGCTACCCGTTCCCCTATCTGCCGACCGGCCATCGCCACCCAGCATTCCAGCTGACGGACCAGTTCCTGGCGCGCCCTTTCCCGCGTTCCCTGCCGCATATGGGTGCGGCCTATGCGGACAAGCGTTTCGTGTTCCACTCCGAGGGCAAGTTCTCGGTGGTGGACCGGAACGGCGATCTGGTCGAGGGCCCGCATTTCGACGGCGTCTGGCGCTGGACGAAGGGCCGTCTGGAGATGACGGTCAGGGACGATCCGGCGGGTCCGCGGAGCATCGGCTGGCGCGAGCTGGCCTCCGATCTCGATAAGCAGCCGACGGTATGGACGCGGTCCACGCCGGACAGGATCGAGTAAGGCGGTCCGGCCGATGTCTCGCGCTTTTCGCCGTCTTCCCTTCGCGGTGCCGGTTTCTGCCGGCCCGGTCGCGCCTGCTCAGTCCAGGTATCGGAGCGCGGCGATGACGTCGGCAAGCGCGACCATGGCGCCGACAAGAGGCCACGTGAGGCGGGCTTCCAGCGCCGCCAGTGCAGCGTCGAGTTCGGCGCGCGTAACGGGGTCGCCGGCGTCAGACGCGGCCTGCATTGGCGCCGCGCTGGCGCTATTTGAGCAGCTGAAGCACGGCGACGATCACGCCGCCCTGCGCGATCAGCGCTGCGAACATCCATTTGAGCAGGTCGGACTTCACGGTCTCGATCCGTTTGTCGACCTTCGCGATATCGACCTTGACCGCCTCGATATCGACCGGCGCCGGCATTCAATTCCGGAGACCGGCCTTCAACGCTGCGATTTGCTCCTCAATTCTCGCGACTTCGGCGTCTGTTTCCTGCCGCAAGGCATCCCCATCCATACCCGCCACGACTTCCGCGATGTCCGCCCTGTCCGTCTGCTTGAGGTAGTGGAGGACGATGAACTCACGCGCGAGTGCCCACGCCTGCAATTCGGTGAAGCCACCGTCGATCATGCGGCTGACGAAGCTTTGAGTGTCGAATGCGGTGCAGCAGGACATGTCGCGACATGTGGGGTCGTATGCGGTGCGGGACAAGGACGCCGGCCGGGCGGCGGAAGTCTCGTGATGACGCCGGGCGCTTTCCCCGTTCGGGCGGCGTCTGCCGGAGGTCAAGGCGCGAAGCCGGCTGCCCTGTCAGATCGCGGCACCGGGCGTGTCGGGCTGCCTTCGGAGGCGTTCGACGATCAGGGCGTCGAGTTCGTCCAGCCGGCCCTCGACCGCCAGTTCCATGGCCTCGAGAACGAAGACGGGGTCGGCGGGCGGCAGGACGGCCGAGGCGGTCATCGCCTCCGGTCCGCCGGCGGCCTGGAGGTTCAGCATGGCGGCTTCGCGCGTGTTGCCGGAGACATCGATTCTCCACA
>MPNF01000407.1 GCA_002238885.1 Alphaproteobacteria bacterium bin95
GCAGAGGCAGGGCCTGCATGATGTCGATCAGCCGCTGCATGAGCAGGTCGAACCAGCCGAGCAGGTAGCCCGACATGAGGCCGATCACGATTCCGATCACGCCGCCGAGCAGGATCGAGGCCACGCCAACGGTAAGCGAAATGCGCGCGCCGTGGATGATGCGGCTCAGCATGTCCCGGCCCATCATGTCGGCGCCCATGATGAATGTCGCGTCGGGCGCCTTCAGGGAATCTGGCGCGGACGTGTGTAGCGGATCGTGCGGCGCCAGCACGTTGGCGAACAACGCCGAGAACACGAAGACGATCACGATCGCAGCGCCGACGGCGCCCAGCGGGTGCTGACGCGTGTAGAAGACCAGCCGGCTCCAGTGGCCGGAGACATTCGCGCCAGCGCGCGTCAACTCGGCTTGATGGTCGATTTCAGCCATTGTCGGGGCTCCCGAGCAGCGGCGGATCGGCGCGTCGGTCAGTCGGCATATTTGATCCTCGGGTCGAGCACCGCGTAGAGCATGTCCACGAGGAAGTTGATGAGCACCGTCACCAGCGCAATCAGCATCACGAGGTTCTGCACGATCGGGTAGTCGCGCATCAGGATCGCCTCGACCAGGAAATGCGCGACGCCCGGTATGTTGAACACCGTTTCGGTGATGATGAGCCCGCCGATCAGGAAAGCTGCCTCGATGCCGATGATCGTCGTCACCGGCAGCACCGCGTTCTTCAGCGCGTGGTGGTAGTTGACAGAGTTGTCGGTCGCCCCTTTGGAGCGCGCCGTGCGGATATAGTCCTGGCGCATCACTTCCAGCATGGACGACCGGGTGAGCCGCATGATGAGCGCCGAAGACCGGAAGCCGACCGCGGCTGCCGGTATGCTGTACAGGAGCAGTTCGTCCCAGAGATTCTCCGGCGGGTTCATGTAGATCGGGATCGTCCCGGTATATTGCACGAAGGCCATCAGGATCAGCAGGGCCAGCCAGAAGGACGGCAGGGACAGGCCGCTGAGCGATATGCAGCGCAGGATGTAGTCCATCGCCGAGTTCTGGCGCACGGCGCTGATGACACCGAGCGGCAGCCCGAACAGAACCGAGAAGAACAGCGAAAGCGCGGCGAGCTTGGCGGTAATCGGGATGCGCGGCTGAAGCTCGTCCACCACCGGCATTTCCGACACATAGGAGAAGCCGAGGTCCCAGACGATCAGCCCTCGGATCCAGTCGAAATACTGGACCGGAATCGGCCGGTCGAGGCCTAGCTCACGCTCGATATTCGCTTTCTCCGCCGGATCCACGAAGCCGGCGGAGTCGAACATGATATCGACGATATTGCCGGGCATCAGCCGCAGCAAGACGAAGATGATGATCGACATCCCGACAAGCGTCAGGATCATCAACAGGAAGCGCTTGACGATATAGGCGCTCAAGGCCCGGCCCCCTTTCCCCGTACCGACTGCAGAAAACTCAGTGCAGGAAAACCGGGGCGCCTCAGGGGGCGCCCCGGTCCATTGCGTCGCGGAAGTCCGAGGCTACTTGTCGAGCCAGACGTCTTCCAGGCGCCAGTTGTTGTAGAGGCTGTTCACATGCGTGACGAAGCCCTTGACATAGGGCTGCCAGCACTGGGCCGCCTTGGTGTGGTAGATCATCGGCCGGGCCGCGTCCTCCTGCAGCTTCTTGTCGATCTCCCAGACGAGCTTCTTGCGCGCTTCCTGGTCGGTCATCATCGACTGCTTCTCGAACAGCGCCTCCATCTCCTCCTTGCAGTAACCCGTGTAGTTGCGCTGGGAACCGCAGGAGTAGTTCTCATAGAGGTTGGCATCCGGGTCATCCACGCCGATACCGGTCAGGTTTAGGCCGACCATGTAGTCCTTGCGGGCCACCTTGGCGTGCCAGTTGCTGGTCTCGACCGTGTCGAGCTCGGCATCGATGTAGATGTGCTTCAGATGGTCGATCAGGATCACGGCCGGGTCGCGATAGACGGCTATGTTCCGGGTCGACACTTTGACCTTCAGCCGGTTGTCTTCCCCGTAGCCGAGGCCTTCCATGATCTTGCGCGCCTGGGCCCGGTTGGCTTCGACATCTGGATTGTAGCCCGCGACCTTCTCCAGGACTTCCGGAGGCATGCCCCAGACGCCCGACGGCGGAGGCATCATCGCGCCGCCCTGCAGCGTCTCGCCATGGCCCAGGATGTCGATAAAGGCTTGGCGGTCGATGGCAAACACCATGGCCTTGCGGATATCCGCGTTGTCGAAGGGCGGATTGTCCTGGTTGACGATCAGGTTGACGCTGACATTGGTCGTGACCAGTTCGCAGACCGCATCCGGCGCCTGGGACTTGACGTCCTTCAGCAGCGGAATGGTGACATCGACGTTGAAGGTCATGTCAAACTCGCCGGCGATGAATGCCAGCACGCGGGTCGAGCGGCTCTTGATGATGGTCCACTCATGGCCGTCGAGATGCGGCTTGCCTTCCTTCCAGTAGTTCTCGTTCTTCGTGAACTTCACATGCTCGTTCTGCTTCAAGCTGACGAACTTGAACGGTCCGGTGCCGATGGGCGCCGTGCGCATCTTCTTCGGCGGCACATGGCAGGAATAGACCGGCGAATATCCGGATGCCAGCAGCGCGACGAAGGCCGGCTGCGACCGCTTCAGGTGGAAGGTGGCCTCGTGGTCGCCGTTCGTCGTCACTTCCTCGAGGTTCTTGTACCAGGCCTTGCGCGGGTTCTTGCGCAGCTTCGCCTTGCTCTTGCCGAGCAGCAGGTCCCAAGTGCATTTGACATCGGCCGAGGTGAACGGCTTGCCGTCATGCCACTGCACACCCTGGCGCAGCTTGAAGGTCAGCTCGGTGCCGTCGTCGTTCCAGCTCCAGCTCTCGGCGAGGTCCGGAACGATGGTGTCGAGGCTGTTCCGGGCCACATCCTGCTTGTACATGATGAGGTTGTTGAACACGCCCATATAGGGCGAGAGCGTCGAGTTCGTCGCCTCCTCATGGATCGAGCCGCTGGGCGGCGTGCCACGATGATAGAATTTCAGGATGCCTCCATCCTTCTGCGCGAGCGCCGTGCCGGCATAGCCCGCGAGCATTGTCACGCCAAGGCCGAACGCCGCGGCGCGTGTGATATTACCCATGCTTGTTCCCCTCCCGGTTTGCATGACGCGGCGAGGATTATGTCGGCCCCGCTCCATTCTGCCAACCCATTCCGCCCGGGCGGTTGCGATACTTCATGACATATCGTGGAGGCTGTCCCGGTGCCCGGAAGAACGGGCCGCTTCTCCCTCTTCAGCGACACCCGCAACAGGGAGGGTTTGCAAAAGCGAACTTCCGGGCTAACTTGGCGTCGGGCTCCGGGATGCAGCTTGAGCAGCGGAGCCGGAACGGCGCGAGTTTGAGGCCGTTGGCCGGGCGCCGTGTATGACCGCCTCTAGACACAGAGTGCAGATGAAACAAAACATGCCACCTCGGCGCTCACGCGGCCGC
>MPNF01000408.1 GCA_002238885.1 Alphaproteobacteria bacterium bin95
ATCTGCTGGGTCATGATGCGCGCATTCGGCGCGCGCATGCCACGGACCCGGCAGGAATGGGTCGCGCTCTTCTGGCTTGGGCTGCTGACGGGCGCGATCCCGTTCGGGTCGCTCTCCTGGGGCCAGCAGCATATCGAAAGCGGCATGCCCGGCATCCTGTTCGGCACGATGCCGGTCCTGGCGGTCGTTCTCGCGCCGCTGTTCCTGGCCGAGGAGACATTCACGCGCCGGCGTCTGATCGGCGCCGCGGTCGGGCTGGCGGGCGTCGTGCTGGTGATGGGTCCGTCGGTGCTGGTCAATTCCGGCGATCGGGCGCTCGCCATCTTCATCACCTTCCTCGCCCCCTTGAGCCACACACTGGGCGCGATCTACGCCCGCCGGCAGCCCGGCCTCGCGCCGCCGGCCATGGCCACCGGGCAGATGATCTTCGGCGCCCTGATCCTGACGCCGCCGGCATTGATCCTGGAAGCGCCGCTCGGCCTTACGCCCAGCATGGGAGCGCTCGGCGCGATCCTCGTCACCGGCGTTGCCTGCACCGCGATTGCGATGAGCCTGTACTTCGTCGTCGTCCGGCGCATCGGCGCCACCCGCAGCTCCCTTGTGCCGCTCTTCTTCCCCCCGGTCGCCGTGTTCCTGGGCGCGGCGGTTCTCGGCGAACGGCTGCCGGTCGAGGCCTTTATCGGTCTGGCGCTGATCATGGCCGGTGCACTGGCCGTAGGCGGCGCAACGGCCAAACCGCCCGAACCGGCCGCCACCGCCGCCCGGGCGGAAAGGGTGTAGATGCCGGTGTGACCTGCGCCGGATAATGTGCCGACCCTGACGCGGCCGGGGATGCCGGTCGCTAACCGCGCCGAACGGTCCTGCGCCCTACTCCACCTCGCCCGACGCTGTGATCTCGGCGGCGTTGTTGGGGGACTGCTCGATCTTGCGGACCACGTCCATGCCGTCCACGACATGGCCGAACACGACATGCTTGCCGTCGAGCCAGGGCGTCGGCACGGTGGTGATGAAGAATTGCGAGCCGTTGGTGCCCGGCCCGGCATTGGCCATCGAAAGCAGGCCCGGCCGGTCGTGGACCAAGGTGAAATTCTCGTCCTCGAAGCGCGCGCCGTAGATCGACTTGCCGCCGCGCCCGTCGCCGCTGGTGAAATCGCCGCCCTGGATCATGAAATCGGGGATGACGCGGTGGAAGCGGGAGCCCGCATAGCCGAAGCCCGGCTCGCCGGTCGCGAGCGCGCGGAAGTTTTCGGCCGTCTTCGGCACAATGTCCTTGCGCAGCTCCAGCACGATGCGGCCGGCCTGTTGGCCGTCGATGGCGATGTCGAAATAGACCTTGGGATTCTGGGCCTGGGCGTCGGTCACGATGAGTGCTCCGAGGAAAGCGAAAAAGGAAAGGACATGTTTCAGCATCGAAGGCTTCCTCATCCGACCTGGGTGCCGTAGGTGCCGCGCCCGACCGCGACCAACCTGCCCTGTTCGTCGTAAACGTCGATATCGACCACCGCGACCGTCCGTCCCGCCCGGCGCACCTTTGCCTTGCCGGTGAGCGCGGTGTTCGAGGCCGGGCGCAGGAAGTCCGTGCGGTAGTTGATGGTCGGCACGCCGCCGCCCCGGTTTATCACCAGCGCATAGTCGCCGACCGTGTCGATGAAGGCGGAAATGACCCCGCCGTGATACTGGCCCGTGCCGTGCGCGCGCTCGAACTCCGGGCGCATCTCGATGCGCATGGCGATCTCTTCGGCCTCGGCATCGGCGTGGGTCACGGTAATGCCCATGCCGGCATTGAAGGGCGAAGCGTCGATCTTCGCCTGGAGCGCGGCGACGGAAAGCGGCAATGTCTCGGTCATGGGCCGACGCGAATAGCACGCGGGACCGGGCCGCGCCAGCGGGTGCGGCAGTCCTGCGCAGGCCGGGACAGGCCTGCCGTCAGCGGCTATTCTCCCGCGCCGGCAGGAAGGGGGCAGGCATCCATGCGCATCAATCTCGGCGACCTTGCGGACCGGAACAAGGACCCGGACCTGCCCGCCATTGTCGACGCGGCGGACTGGGAGCACGCGCCCGTGCGCTCGCACCGCTGGCTGGAGGAGCGAACCTGCGGCGTCGCCCGCGCGCTGCTCGGCCGGGGCCTTGCGCGAGGCGACCGCGTCGCCATCTTCGCCGCCAACAGCGCCGACTGGCTCGCCGTCTATTTCGGCGCCATGCGCGCAGGCCTCATCGCGGTGCCGGTCAACTGGCGCTTCCCGGACGAGACTGTGGCCCATGTCCTGAAGGACAGCGGCGCCAGATTCCTGTTCGTGGACGAGGACCGCCGGAACCGCGCACCAGGCGGCCTGCCGACCGTCGAATTCGGACAGGATTTCGAGGCGTTCCTCGATCCGGGCGCGTTCGAGACGGTCGCGCCGGAAGCCGGCGAGGTGGCGCAGATCCTCTACACCTCCGGCTCGACCGGGCTGCCCAAGGGCGTGCCGCTCACCCATGCAGGCCATCTCTGGGTGATCGAAATGCGCTTCCGCGCGACCCCGGAGATCGACCACCACCGCTACCTTGTCGCCGCGCCCCTCTACCACATGAACGCGCTCGCCAGCTCCAAGTTCCTGATCGCGGGCCATGCAAGCATGGCGCTGCTGGGGCAGTTCTCCGGCCGGCGCTACCTGGAGGCGGTGCCGCGCTTCGGCTGCACATGGCTCACCTCAGTGCCGACCATGATCGCGCTCGCCCTCCAGGAGCGGGAGACGATCGCCCGGCTCGACCTCTCCTCGGTGGAGGTGGTGACGATGGGTTCGGCGCCTGCCACGGCCGGGCTGTTCGCGGAGACCCGCCGGGTCTTCCCCAATGCCCGCATCGCCTACAGCTACGGCACCACGGAGGCCGGCCCCTGCGTGTTCGCGCCCCATCCGGACGGGCTGCCGACGCCCGACCTCGCGCTCGGCGTGCGGCACAATGAGGTGCAGCTCCGCCTGGCGGCCGGCGGCGACCTCGATGCCGAGGAAGGCGAGCTCCAGATGCTGTGCCCCGCCAACATGCCGGGCTATCTCAACCTTCCGGCCAAGACCGCCGAGGCAGTGACCGGAGAGGGGTATTACTGCACCGGCGACGTCATGCGCCGCGACGCCGAGGGCTTCTACTATTTCGTCGGCCGGGTGGACGACATGTTCACCGTCAATGGCGAGAATGTCTGGCCGTCCGAGGTCGAGAAGGTGCTGGAGGCGCATCCGGACATCGCCCAGGCCTGCCTTGTGCCGGTGCCGGACCCGGTGCGCGGCAACATGCCGGTCGCCTTCGTGGCGCCCAGGCCGGGCGCAATCCTCGATGCCGACGGGGTCAAGGCCCATGCGCTCGCGATGGCGCCCGCCTACATGCACCCCCGCCGCGTGCATTTCCTGCCCGAACTGCCGCTCGCCAGCACCAACAAGGTGGACCGCTCGGCGCTCGCCGCCCGCGCGGCCCAGGCGGAGGGCGGCGC
>MPNF01000409.1 GCA_002238885.1 Alphaproteobacteria bacterium bin95
CAGAACAAGGTGCCCCGCATCGTCAACGATCCCGAGCTTTTCGCCGCCTTGCAGGCGTTCGCCGATGCATACGGGCATAAGGGTCGCCACCGGGACCCGTAACGCCCGACGTCACGCTCTGCCGGCGTTGAGAGATACGCGCCGGAAGGGGCGCCGATTTGGGTTCAACCCTCCACGCCATGCGCGAGGGCGGGTCTTATACCGGGCAGCAGCCTCGCAGTGTTCCGGGCGTCGTCGATGCCCCGATGGTGGGTGCCGCGCAGTTCAAGGCCGGCCACCGCCAGGGCGTCGGCCAGGCCCGGCTTCTTCTTCAGGCCGTGGGCGGCGGTGAAGGCGGTCTTCAGGTTCAGGTGCCCGGACCCGAACGGGTAGCGCTGGCCGTGGCGCGCGCAGTCGGCGCGGAGCTGGTGGCGGTCGTAAACGCCCCATGAGGCGAACAGCACCGGGCCGGTGTGCCAGGCCCATGTGGCGAAGCGCTTCAGGACTTCCGGAAAGCGTGGCGCGGCATCGACGTCGGACTGCCGGATGGTGGTCAGTCCGGTGCAGAATCCGGTCAGGCGGGGATGCAGGCCCGGTCGGACGAAGCTCTGGAACTCGCCGACCGGCTGCAGGCCGGCGGGTTCGACAAGCACAGCGCCAATCTCGATGATTTCCATCTCATGCTTCGGCACGCTGTCATCGTCGGAGCATGTTGCCTCGAGATCGACGACCAGCAGGCTGCGGATTTCGTTCACGCTTTCCATTTCGAGCCAGGGACACGCTTCCCTCGTTCCGGCAAGTGAACGCGGACATGGCAATAAATTGACGCCAAGTCCGGCCTCCGGCAGATTACCACGGAGCGCTGGCGAGGGGACGGTCGATGGAGACGGTGAGGGTCGGGTCGGTCGAGGAGTTTGCGCCGCTGCCCGCCAGGAAGGTGGTCGAGGTCGGCGGCGAGGAGGTCGGCGTCTTCCGCCTCGACGACGGCTTCTACGCCTGGCGCAATACCTGCCCGCACCAGGGCGGCCCGGTCTGCCAGGGGCGCATCTACAACCGGGTGCTGGAGGCGCTCGACGCCGGGCGCCGCTCGCTCGGACGGCGCTATGACGAGGAGCGGGTCAATATCGTCTGCCCGTGGCACGGGCTCGAATACGACATCCGCACCGGCCGCCACCCCGGCAATGACGGCATGGCGCTGGAGCCTGTCGCGGTCCAGGTGCAGAACGGAGAGGTCTATGTCTCCCTCTGACCTGAGGGGCCATAACGATCCCTATGCGGATTTCGACGAGGACGCGCGCCGGCTCTGGTCGCTGGCCGCCGAAGCGGTCGAGCGCGGCGAGGCCCACCGGATACCGGACAGCGCGGTTGCCGACCTGATGACCGCCGCCGTCAAGCTCTACGCCGCCAAGGCGGACGGCGAGGACCGCAGCTTCCGCCCGCTGCACGGCCGCTACGATGAGGTGGTGACGCCGACCGAGGCGCTCACCGCCGTCACCGAATTGCTGCGCGCGCTGCGCCTCGGGCCGATGGAATTCGGCCTCTGGGCGCGCCGCCGCCCGGAGGATTACCATTTGAGCGAGGCCGCGCCTGCGGCGACGCAAGAGGAGGCCTGAGCCCATGGATGCCCCAATCCGAACCGCCAGCGCGATGCCGATTCAGGAAATGGGCGTCGAGACCGACACCCGCGATTACCTGGCCCATGCCCGCGCCCATGCCCGCAAGGCCGGCTATGCCGATTGGACCATCGTCGATATCGACGCACACCATGTCGAGACGGTGCACTGGCACGAGATCATCGATTACATCGAGGATCCCGTGCTCCGCCACCAGGCGACGATGTACCAGAAGGAGCGCATCGGCGCGCCGCCCTACGGCCTCAACGGCGATCTCGGCCTGCGCTACCAGGATGTCGGCGGGCGCATCCCGCACCAGTCCTCGCGGCGCGAGAAGGTGGACGAGCCGGGCGTGCATCTCGACGTGGCGCTGACGCGCCGGGCGATGGAAGCGCTCTCGGTCGACTACATGGTGCTCTTCCCGACGCCGATGCTGTTCATCGGCATGCACCCGCAGGTGGAGATGGAGGCGGTTCTGTCGAACGCCTACAACCGCTGGCTGGCGGAGAATGTGCTGTCGGCCGAGGACGGCATCCTGTCGCTGGCGGTGCTGCCCTTCAACTCGCCGGACGCCGCCTGCCGCACGGTCGAGGAGTTCGGCGCCAACCCCAATGTCATCGGCTTCACCGTCACCTCGACGCGCTACAAGCCGGTCCATTCCAACGAATATATGCGCCTCTACCGGATGATCGAGGAAACGGGCAAGCCCATCGCCTTCCATGCCGGCTACCACTGGCAGGACCCCTCGCTCGCCACCTGCAACAGCTTCCTCGGCATGCATGCGCTGGGGTTCGTGTGGTGCAACCTGGTGCATATGACCAACTGGATCCTGAACGGTATCCCCGAGCGTTTCCCGAATCTGAACAGCCTCTGGGTGGAGAGCGGGCTTTCCTGGGTCCCGTTCCTGATGCAGCGGCTCGACGACCAGTATCTGATGCGCCAGAGCGAGGCGCCGCTGCTGACCAAGATGCCGTCCGACTACATGCGGGAAAGCTGCTTCTACACCTGCCAGCCGCTGGAGAAGAGCAGCGAGGTCGGGCTGAAGGCGACCTTCGAGATGATAAACGCGGAGACGCAGCTCCTCTACGCCTCGGACTGGCCGCATTTCGACTTCGACGCGCCGCGCGTCATCTACGACATCCCGTTCCTCACGGAAGACCAGAAGCGGAACATCCTCGGCCGAAACGCCGCCCGCGTCTTCAATCTTCCGAGCAAGGCAGGGGCGCGAAAGGCGGCGTAGTCCGAAAGCAACCGGGCCCTCCCGACCTGACCGGGAAGTGTGCGCGTCTTTCGTGCCGCGTCCTCTTGTCGTCATGCCCGCACGCCCCTGTCCGTCGTGCCCGCACGCCCCTTTCCCGTCAAGCTTGAACGCCCCCTCCGTCATGGCCGGGCATGACGGCGTGAGCGGTTAGATCCGAGGGACTGTGCTGCGCAGGGTGTTCGGCTGGGGCGTCGCAGCCGTCGGGGGGCTCGCAGCCGCAGCGGCCCTCTCCTGCCTGCTCGAAATACCGCTGTTGAGCCGGGGCGCCTGCCTGTCGGTCGGGCTTCTTATCGGCGCCTGGATCGGCTGAAGGCCGTCCGGGGAGACGGGAGGGCTTACCGGGCCCCATGCCCGGCGGCCGTCGGCAAGACCGTTTGTTCTCGTATTTTGAATTAATTCTGAAAAGAGGCTTGACCCTCAGAAAATTATGCTAGAATGGGTTCGAGGGAGGTGGCGTCCGCGCGGACCGCTTCCCATCGCGCCGGCCCGGCGCCGGAACGACCCCGATTCAGCAGACAGGCGAAGTGCGCCCTCCGGCTCGCGCGCGCAATCAGGCGCGCGAACCGCGCCGGCGCCAACACGCGCCCGCGCCCGCCCGCGATA
>MPNF01000410.1 GCA_002238885.1 Alphaproteobacteria bacterium bin95
CTCCGGTCTTCAACATGTGGACAATCCCAGAGATCACCCGGCGGTCATCAACCCGGTGTGCGCCGCGACGACCATGAGGAAGCCAAGGTTCGATCCGTGTCCATTCCTCCTCGCTCAACCAAAACAGTGTCCGCGCCATTCAAACCTCCATATCGTTTGGAAACTTGAATCACATTCCAGACTCTGTCGGAATCCCCTAATCGAGTACAGACCCTAGCCGGATCGGAGAGCCGCCGCCCCGGGGATCGGAGCGGCGGCAGTCGGAAGGGAGCTCTCAGGGAGCCTTGTGCGGCCCGCGGAGGCGAGCCTTTTCCGCTATCCGGGTGGGGTCAATGCCCGTGCGAGAGCGCGCCGCTGCCGATGACGTTGCAGCTGCCGTTTCCTGCCTGCCGGCATTGCGCCAGCGCTTCGGCCTTCGCCGCGCCGGCATCGGCCGCGAGTGCGGTGTAAACCTTGCCGGGAAGCGGTTGCATGGCGGGCTTCGCATCGGCGGCCGCCATGGCGTAGTGGACCTGATGGGCGGATGCTGCGGATGCTGCGAACATGGCGGCGACCATCAGAACTCCGGCAATTTTCCTCAACGTTTTCGCCTCCTGTAACGGTAAACGAGATTTGGTAACTTCGAACTTTTTATTCAAGAGAATCTGAAACTTCTTCAAAAGCTCTCCTCCTGAATCAGCAAATTATTTTCAAATAGATACTATAAGCTCGACTTTGTGCATTACGTCGCGAAGCAGAGCGCGTAGTGCATGCGCCTTATTTTGTCGGGTGGAATTATCTGCCGTTTCCGGTGTGGTGGGGAGTGCGATAAATTGTTTCCGGGGACGTGAGTCTGGTATGGCCATGACGGGAGCACCGGTCTGATCCGGTTCATGCGGCGCGCCTGGTGGCGTAGTCGGTGGAGTTGTTGTCGTTGGCCGGTGTCAACGGCGTCCACAGATGTACCGGCGCTGGAGTGGGCCCTTGGGGCCGGACAGTTTCACGCTGCGGCTTTGGCCGGCCTGCGGTGGGTCCATCGTTGGCGCCGGCTCCGCAGAATCAGGAAGGCAGCAGCAAGGGCGCGGAAGGCGAGCAGTTCCATATCCCGGCCCGCGTAGCATGTCTCCCCCGACCGCCGGCACACGGCGGTGGCCTCTTGGACCGCCCGGTCGGCTCAGCCGCGGGCGCTTCGGACGGGACCCGTGCCGCCGAGCCAAGCCCTGCGGCCGGCTCCGGCGCAAGAGGCGCAATGGTTGCCGCGTACGGCGAGACCCCGTCAGCGACCCGCCCGTGACGGGTGCAACCGCATGCGGGCGACCGTAAAGACCGCGAGTGCGATGTGGACTGCCGCAGTGAAGGAGAAGAGACCGGCCGGTCCCATCAGGTTCATCGCGACCGAACCCGCGAGAGATCCGCTGACAGCGCCGAGCGAGAACAGCAGCAGCAAGCCGCTCGAAGCCTCGACGAAACCGCCGCTTTCAACCGAATCGTTCATATGCGCCGCGCAGAGCGTGTAGAGGGGAAGGGCAGACAGGCCGAACAGGAAGAAGAAGACGAACGGACCCAGCTCCCACCTCCAGATGCCGGCGCAAAGAGCCGCGCCGGCACCGGCAATCGCGCCGGCAATGCAGGCGAGAACCACGACGCCCCGCCTGTCGGTACGGTCCGACAACTGCGCGAGCGGCCACTGCGCCATGGCTCCCGCCATGACCGCGATGCTCATCAGGACGGCCGCCAGGTCGCTGCTCCAGAGGATGCCCGTCTGGACGAAGACGGGCGCCAGCGACCAGAACGCACCATTGGTCAGGCCGACCGCGGCAATGCCGGCGAACCCGACCCAGCACCGCCGGCAGCGGCGGAGCACGCCAAGCCGGACCTCAGCGGGGCGGCATGGCGCCTCGGCCCGGCTGAGGGCAACGGGCAGGACCGCGAGCGATATGAGGATCGACGCGCCTGCGAACAGGGCGAAGGTTCGGGGGTCGCCCAAGGTCAACAGCAACTGCCCGGCGGTGATGACGGTGAAGTTGACGATCCTGTAAATCGAGAAGACGCGGCCCCGGTTTTCGTTCGTGGATTTTTCGTTCAGCCAGCTCTCGATGACCATGAACAGCACGGCGAGGCTGAACCCGGAAAGGGTTCTGCAGAACCACCAGGCGGCAGGCGCGACCACCACGGCGTGCGCCAGTCCCAGCGCAGAAGCGAGCGACACCATGGCCGCGAAGGTCCGGACATGCCCGGCGCGGCGCACGACATGCGGGCCGGCGAAGCAGCCGATGCCGAACCCGAGGAAATAGGACGCTCCGAGAACGCCGATATCTAGCGTCGTGAAGCGTTCCGCATGGGCCCGGACCGGAAGGAGCAGGTTCTGGAGGCCGTTCCCCATCAGCAGAAAGGCGGTGCTGAAGAGCAGGGCCGCGATCGGGGCTACAGTGCCGATGGCAAGGTGGACGCGCCCCGGGGGCGGTATGCCCGTCGTTACCCGGTCGCCGCGTCCGGCTGCAGGAGCCGGCGCGCCAGTGGCGCCGGCATCCGACAAGCAGCGCTCACGACAGGGCGACTGCAGATTATCCTTGCGGTCGTCGGAGACGATCTTCCAGCCTGCCTGTTTTGCAATCCGGTGCAGGAGATATGGAAAAGAAAACCAGACCTTTAAGGCTTCAGGTCGATATAATTAACTTATAGTAGGTAGATCAAGAACTTTCGAAAGCGTCGATTTTTTTTGCCTCTCGAATGCGAACCGGACATTCCCTTAATTGCCCTCTGCCTGCACCGCTGCCCTTGGCACAGGGAATTTCGTGTCAAAGTAGGAGTGAAGGAAAAGCGCCTTCAGGGCCGCTTTTTTCAATCCTGAAGGTGAAGGAGCCGGGGAGCCGTGCTGGAAACAGATGGGAGATACATACCCGGCGCAAGGGATCCCATGACATCGCATGACGAAGCGTGATTCTGGACAACGCCGTGACACGTGATGAGGATGCAGGCCCAAGGCAGGCAGCCGATTTCGGTAGCGCCCCCGCGCCGAAAGCTATTACCGAACCTCGGTCACATGAATGGCGTCATTGCTGAATGTACCGGCCATCCGGGGGTTACCGCGGGCAATCGTTTGCCTCGGGCTCCGGCTCTCGGGCAATTTAACGAGGCCGGAAGACTGGAGGCCCTCTCGGCACGGCCGCGCCAACACGGCAGCTCCGAACCGTTTCGGCAGCCCGTTTGCGGGCAATTCTTGGCCGGGCCTGGCGGCGGTTTCAGGCCGACAGTCTAGGGTCTGTACTCGATTAGGGGATTCCGACAGAGTCTGGAATGTGATTCAAGTTTCCAAACGATATGGAGGTTTGAATGGCGCGGACACTGTTTTGGTTGAGCGAGGAGGAATGGACACGGATCGAACCTTGGCTTCCTCATGGTCGTCGCGGCGCACACCGGGTTGATGACCGCCGGGTGATCTCTGGGATTGTCCACATGTTGAAGACCGGAG
>MPNF01000411.1 GCA_002238885.1 Alphaproteobacteria bacterium bin95
GTGTCGTGCAGATGCAGCGCGATTTCCTGGTCCGGCCACTCTTCGCGCACCGCGCCCACGACCGCCTTGATCGAGGCCGGCTGCGCCCAGCCCATCGTGTCGGCGAGCGAGAGCGTGCCGATCTCCACGCCCTTCTCCGCCGCGATCTCCATCAGGTCGCGTACCGCCTCCAGCACCTTGGCGACCGGGACCTCGCCCTCGAAATTGCATCCGAAAGCGGCCATGACCGACGCCTTGCGCACCGGCATGCCATAGGCGAGATAGGTGTCGATCTGGTTCTTCTGCACCTCGCGGTTGCGCTCATAGCCGCGATTGGTGTTCTTGCCCATGAAGGTTTCGGAGGCGGAGGTGGAGATCGCGCCGCGCATCTCGATGCCCTCCTTGCCGAGCGCCCGGTCGAGGCCGCGCTCGTTCAGCCAGAGCACCGAATAGGCCACACCCGGCTCGCGCCGGAAGCCTTCGACCACATCGTCCGCGTCCGCCCAGCCGGGCACATGCCTCGGGCTGACGAAGGAGGCGACCTGGATGCGCTTGAGGCCGGTCTCCGAGAGCGCGTCGATCAGCTCGATCTTGCGCCCGGTCGGGATCGGGCCGGGCTCGATCTGGAAGCCCTCGCGCGGGCCTTCCTCGGAGATCGAGACGGACTTCGGCAGATCGGACATGACAGCGACGGTCCTTCCGGAAAGAGGAGCGGGAGGGCGGTCAGGCGCGGGCCAGCCGCCTGGCGCGGAAGCTTATCAGAGTTATCGCAAGCCTGCTCAAGAGGCGCGAGAGCCGGCCGGTCGGCTTGAGCCCGACGGCCTTGAAGATCATCGTCATGCCGCGCCGGGCATGGTGCGGGCGGTAAAGCGCGTAGCTCTCGCGCATATAGGCGCGGTTGGACTGCCTGCGGTCGTAGGCGTCGCCGCCCTCATTGGCGGCGAACCAGGCATAGGCGAGCTCGTCGTCCTCGGTCTCCATGACGCGCAGGAAGGCGATGCGGATGCGCTCGAGCTTGTTGAGGCGCTCATTCTCCAGATAGCGCTTCATCGTCCGGTAGAAGAGCGCGTAGTGGCGCAGCTCGTCGGCCGCAATGCGCCTGCAGATCGCCTTGAGCAGCGGTTCCTCCGTCCGGTCGGCAAGCGCCGAATAGAAGGAGGAGGTGCCGACCTCGACCATGCAGCGCGCGATCATCTCGCCCGTGCGCGAGCCCCGGATAGAAGCGTCGGCGTCGATCTGGATGGAATAGCCGGCCCGGAAGCGCGCCAGCGCGGCGTCGTAATCGAAACCGGGATCGGCCAGCTTCGCCCAGCGGCCCAGCACCACGCCATGCTGGACTTCCTCATGCGCCCAGCCCGTCATCATCTCGCAGACCTGGGGATCGTCCGCGAACACGCGGTTCAGATAGGCGGCGTAATCATGGCCGTTGGATTCGACCATGCTTGCCGCCTTGACGAGCGGGATCAGGTCCCGCTCGACCCGTTCGGGATCGAACGCCCCCCACGGAAGCTCTTCCGGAGACCAATGGCTCGACATGACCCACGAAGCTCCATCGTCGCCCTACGGCGCACCGCTCCATTCCCCGGGTCCGCCGCAGAAATCGTCTCAACACCATATAGCAGCGCCCGCGGAAAATTGCGAGCCCTAATGAGCGGCCCCGCCTCCGGCGCACCGCTGCTGGAGCCCGAATTCGGGCATGGAAGCGCTTGCGGCAACGCACAGGATCTAGTATGTTTCTATCCCATGACTACTATCGATCGCAGTGTCGGGGCCGAACAGATGACCTGGACGACGGAACGGGTTCTGGAGTTGCGCAAACTCTGGGCGACAGGCGCCAGCACGGCGGAGATCGGCCGCCGCCTCGGCGTGTCCAAGAATGCAGTGGTTGGCAAGGCGCACCGTTCGGGGCTCGCGCCGCGCCCCTCGCCGATCCGCCGCCCGCCCCCCGCGCGTCCCAAAGAGGGCTGTGGTTGGCAGGGCGCCCCGTCCGGGGCTGCCGCCGCCCCCCCCGCCGACCCCCCGCCTGCCGGCCTCGCCGCCGCCGCCCCGTCCGGTGCGCCTCGCCCCGCTCGGCAAGGCGGTCTGCAATTGGCCCTTCGGCGACCCGCAGGATGACGACTTCCACTTCTGCGAGGCCGAGGCGGAGCCGGGCAAGCCCTATTGCGCCGAGCATTGCAACAGGGCCTATACGCGCTCCACGCGCGGCGAAGAGGCGGACGAGGCGGCCTGAACGGCCGGCCCCCCGGCCGATCGCGCAGGCGCGGCGGGCCTATGGGCGTCATCGAGAGCAGGCTCCGGCCGCGGGGGCGGGAATTCCGCGCCAATGCGGAGGCGATGCGGGCGCTCGCTGCCGACCTGCGCCATGCGGTCGCGCACGTGCAGGAGGGCGGCGGCGAACGGGCCCGCCAGCGCCATCTGGCGCGCGGCAAGCTCCTGCCGCGGGACCGGGTGCGCGGCCTGTTCGACCCGGGCTCGCCCTTCCTCGAACTCTCCCAGCTAGCGGCTTACGGCGTCTATGAGGACGACATCCCCTCGGCCGGCATCGTCACGGGCATCGGGCGCGTGCACGGGCGCGAATGCGTCGTGGTCGCCAACGACGCCACCGTCAAGGGCGGCACCTACTACCCGCTGACGGTCAAGAAGCATCTGCGCGCCCAGCAGATCGCGCGCGAGAACCGGCTGCCCTGCGTCTATCTGGTGGATTCCGGCGGCGCCAACCTGCCCCAGCAGGACGAGGTGTTCCCCGACGCCACCCATTTCGGGCGCATCTTCTACAACCAGGCGACCATGTCGGCGGAGGGCATCCCGCAGATCGCGGTGGTGATGGGCTCCTGCACCGCGGGCGGGGCCTATGTGCCGGCCATGTCCGACGAGGCGGTGATCGTGAAGGGCCAGGGCACGATCTTCCTCGGCGGCCCGCCGCTGGTGAAGGCCGCCACCGGCGAGATCGTGAGCGCTGAGGAGCTGGGCGGGGCGGACGTGCATTCCCGCGTCTCCGGCGTGACCGACCACTATGCGGTGGACGACAACCATGCGCTCGCGCTTGCGCGCACCGCCCTCAGCTACGCGAATTCCACAAAGCGCCCCGATCTCGACCTGCGCGCGCCGGAAGAGCCGCGCTACGACCCGGAAGAGCTCTACGGCATCGTGCCGCCGGACTGGAAGACGCCCTACGATGTGCGCGAGGTCATCGCGCGGCTGGTGGACGGCAGCCGGCTCGACGAGTTCAAGGCGCTCTACGGCACGACCCTGGTCACCGGCTTCGCGCATATCGAGGGCTATCCGGTCGGCATTATCGCCAATAACGGCATCCTGTTTTCGGAATCCTCGCAGAAGGGCGCGCATTTCATCGAGCTCTGCGCCCAGCGCGGCATCCCGCTGCTGTTCCTGCAGAACATCACCGGCTTCATGGTCGGGCGGAAATACGAGTCGGGCGGCATTGCGCGCGACGGCGCCAAGATGGTCCACGC
>MPNF01000412.1 GCA_002238885.1 Alphaproteobacteria bacterium bin95
GCGTTCCGCGGCCACGAACAGCCGGTCGGCGGCCTCCTCGTGGACCGTGGAGAAGACAAGCGCGGCGGTGGTGCCGTGGGCGAGCAGGAGGTCGAGGAAAGTCTCGGCCGCCGCCGCGGCATGGTCCGCATCCGCGTAGCGCTGCTCTTCCGGGAAGGCGAAGCGGTCCAGCCAGTCCAGGAGGCCGCGGCCTCCTGCGGCGACGATGCGGTATTGGGGAAAATGGACATGCGGGTCGACGAACCCCGGCAGGACCAGGCATCGGCCGTAATCCCGCTCCGGCGCGTCGGCAAAGTCCGCAGGCAGGTCGGCGGCCGCGCCCCTCCAGGCGATGCGGCCCTGCCTCAGCGCAAGCGCGCCGGCGGGAAGGTCGCGGACGGCGGCGCTGCCGAGCGCCGCCGGGTCGCCGGACCAGTCGATCAGGCGTCCCAGAACGACGCAATCCGCGCCGTTCCGGGAGGATGGGCCGCTACTGGGGCAGCTTGTCGTCAACGCCCTTCACATACCAGTTCATGCCGAGCAGCATGCCGTCATCGGCCCGCTCGCCCTCTGCGATGCGGAGCTTGCCCTCCTGGTCGTGGATCGGGCCGGTGAAGGGATGGAACTCGCCCGAGCGGATCTTCTCGACCATCGCGGCGGCGTCGGCCGCGACATCCTCCGGCAGGTCGGTGAAGGGCGCCATGATCACCATGTCGGCGTCGAACCCGCCCCACACGTCGCCGGATTTCCATGTCCCGTCGAGAACGGCCTTCACGCGGGAAACGTAATAGGCGCTCCAGTCGTCGATGATCGCCGTGTAGTGGGCGCCGGGCGCGAAGGCATCCATGTCGGAGGCCTGGCCGAAACCGTGCACGCCGCGCTCGCCGGCGATCTGGATCGGCGCCGGGCTGTCGGTGTGCTGGGTCATGATGTCCGCGCCCTGATCGATCAACGCCTTGGCCGCGTCGGCCTCCTTGCCGGGGTCGAACCAGGTGTTCACCCAGACGATCTTCAGCTTGAAGTCCGGATTGACGGATTGTGCGCCGAGCAGGAAGGAGTTGATGCCGCGCACGACTTCGGGAATCGGGAACGAGGCCACATAGCCCGCAATGCCCGATTTCGACATCTTGGCCGCGATCTGGCCGATGACATAGCGGCCCTCATAGAAGCGCGCGGAGTAGGTCGCCACATTGTCGGCTTGCTTGTAGCCGGTGGCGTGCTCGAACTTCACGTCCGGGAAGCGCTTGGCGACCTTGACCGTCGGGTTCATGAAGCCGAAGGAGGTCGTGAAGACGATGTCCGCGCCCTCGCGCGCGAAGCGTTCGATGGCGCGCTCGGCGTCCGGACCCTCCGCCACGTTCTCGACATAAAGTGTCTCGACCTTGTCGCCGAAGGCCTTCTCGACGGCGAGGCGGCCCTGGTCGTGCTGGTAGGTCCAGCCATGGTCGCCGATCGGGCCCACATAAACGAATGCTGCCTTGACGGGATCGGCGGCCTGGGCGGCCGGAAACGCCAGCGCCATGGCGAAGGCGGCGAGGATAGTAGCTCTCAACATTCCCTGTTCTCCAACTGGGCCCGAGGGCCGTGTTTCCATGCCCGGCCGGTCGGGAGCACCGAAAGACGGCGGCACCTACCGGTCGGGGACGAAGACCTGTCCGAGACATGCCGGCGAGTCGTTTCTCGCCCTCCATCGGTCGCCGGAGAGTATCACCAGCGCTGCGATCGTCGCAATATATGGCAGGGCCGAAAGGAACTGCGACGGCAGCGGAATTCCTTCAGCCTGTGCATGAAATTGAAGGATCAGCGCGCCGCCGAAGAGATAGGCCCCGATGGCGGCGCGCAGCGGCATCCAGCTTGCGAACACCACGAGCGCGAGCGCGATCCAGCCCCGCCCGGCGGTCATGCCCTCGACCCATTGCGGCGTGTAGGCGAGCGAAAGATAGCCGCCCGCCAGCCCGGAACAGGCCCCGCCGAACAGCACCGCCAGGAAGCGCGTGCGAATGACGTGCACGCCGAGCATGTGAGCGGAGCCGTGGTTGTTGCCGACGGCGCGAAGCGCAAGGCCGGCGCGCGTATGGAAAAGGAAGCGGGAGACGCATACCGCCAGCGCAACCGAGACATAGACCAGCGGATCCTGGCCGAACAGGACGGTCCCGACCACCGGCAGGTCGGTCAGGAACGGTATGTCGATCCGCTCGAGCCTGAGGCCCGGCTGGCCGATGAACGCCTCTCCGATCATGCCCGAGAGGCCGAGCCCGAGCAGGGTGAGCGCGAGCCCGGAGGCGACCTGGTTGGCGGCGAGCCGCAGCACCAGGAAGCCGAACAGGCTGGCAAGCGCCATGCCGCCGGCCATGGCGGCGCACGCTCCCAGATAAGGCGAGCCTGTCAACTGGGCGCCGGCGAAGCCCGTTACGGCCCCGACGATCATCATGCCCTCGACGCCGAGATTGAGGACGCCCGCGCGCTCTGTCACCAGTTCGCCGAGCGCTGCAATCAGCAGCGGGGTCGCCGCGGTGACGATGGTGAGGATGACGGCCTCGAAGCCGGTCACGGCGCATCCTCCGCACGCCCTGCCGGGCGCCGCGTCGGTTGGATGTGGACGCGGTAGCGGATGAACATGTCGCAGGCCAGTACGAAGATCAGGATCGCCCCCTGGAACACGCGGGCGATCTTGTCCGAGACGCCGAGCGAGACCTGGGCCGACTCACCACCGATATAGGTGAGCGCCAGCAACAGCGAGGCGAACAGCACGCCCACCGGGTTCAACCGGCCGAGAAAGGCGGCGATGATGGCCGTGAACCCGTAGCCGGGAGAGATGGACGGGTGGAGCTGCCCGATGGTGCCCGACACTTCCGAGATGCCGGCAAGGCCCGCGAGGCCGCCGGAAATCATCAGCACGGTCATGATGGACCGCCGTTCGGAAAACCCGGCGAAGGCGCCCGCCCGCGGCGATGCCCCGATGACCCGGAACTCGAACCCCTTGAGCGTGCGCCCGAGGACGATGGCGAGCGCCGCCACCGCGATGAGGGCGAGCACCGTGCCGTAATGCATCCGCCCGGCGAGCGCCGGTATCACCGCGTCGGCTTCGAAGAGCCGCGATTCGGGGAAATTATAGCCTTCCGGATTGCGCCACGGGCCGCGCACCAGCCAGTCGAGCAGGAGTTGCGCCACATAGACCAACATCAGTGAGGTCAGGATTTCGCTGGCGCCGAACCGGACGCGGAAGAAGGCGGGTATCGCCGCCCAGGCCATGCCGCCCAGCACGCCGCATACCAGCACGGCCGGCAGCAGCAGCGGCCCCTGCAGATCGGGCAGCATGACCGGCAGGGTCGACCCGCAAACGGCCCCGATCGTGTATTGCCCCTCCGCGCCGATGTTCCAGACATTGGCGCGGAAGACGACTGCCAGGCCGACGCCGATCAGGGCCAGCGGCGTCGCCTTGACGACAATTTCCTC
>MPNF01000413.1 GCA_002238885.1 Alphaproteobacteria bacterium bin95
AGGTCCAGCCGATCCAGCGGTCGCGGGCGGCACAGTGCAGGGCGGCGGCATGCCAGCCGATCAAGGCGAGCCACTGATCGCCGAGCACGGCGACCTGCCGCAGGCGCTTGCCACAGAAGTTGCGGAACCCGAGATAGTGGTGCTGGCGCATCAGCTCGTTCCAGCGCGGCTCCTCGTCGGGCCGCACGGTCCGGACCTGCACTTCTCGCAAGGGAATCTCGTTCGGGATCACTCTGCGAGTTATCGCATAACCCAGGCGTGTTTGTCCAGCCCTCCGCCTTAGTCCTTTGTCATTCAGCCATTGCTACCGAACATTGAAAAGCCCTGGCCCTTGTCCGACAACCGCCCGAAGACGGCGACATCGTAGTTCCCCTCGATCAGTTCCACCACGAAGGGTGACGGCGGCCCGCCATCCGCAGCAAGAAGACATGGCGTCTCGCCCGGGTCAGGGCAACATAGAACAGACGCCGCTCCTCGGCATTGGAATGCTTCTCCGGTGCCGAGAGGACCAGATCGAGGAGCGGGTCGTCGCCGATCTCCGTCGGAAAGCCGTGCCGCCCGGTGCACAGGCCGAGCACCACGACGTAGTCGGCTTGAAGCCCTTTCGAGCCATGAACGGTCTTGAAAGAGAGCTGAAGGCGCGGATGCTGCCTTCCGAGGCCAGCCAGGTTCTCCGGCCGCATGTGCTTGTACCGGCCTAGCAGCAGGACGCTCGACGGCTCTTCATAATTGGCGGCGTGGGCCGCGATCCTGCCGAGCACCTCGCGCAGCAGGCACCGGTCTCGGCCCTCCGAAAGGCCGATATGCACGCATGGGCCTTGCAGTTCCCGCGTCGAACGCACCGTCTTGCGGATCTGCGACGGGTTCTCCAGAACGAACCGGGTCGCGACGGCGGCGATGGGCTCGGAGCACCGGAAGGTCGTCTCCGGATCCAACGGCTCGCTGTGGCCGAAGCGCTCCGCGCACTCGCGCATGACCGCCATGTCCGCCCCGCCCCATCGGTAGATCGCCTCCCACTCCGCCCCGCCCACCCGCGCGGGCCGGGCGGCCCCCCCCGGCGGAATGGGAAGACCGCCTGCCAGTCGTCGCCGACCGCGAACAGCTGGGCGGCCGGCGACCGGTCCAGCAGCGCCTTCAGCAGCCTGGCCCTTGAGGGCGAGATGTCCTGGAACTCGTCCACCGGGATATAGCCGAGCGGAGTGCGGTAGCGTCCCTCCTCCACACGCTCGGTCGCCTTGCCGATCATGTCGTGGAAGTCGATCTCGCCTCGATCGTCGAGGGTATTCTGGTAGCGCTCGAGGATCGGTGCGAACACCGCCAGGAAGGCCTTGGCCGCTGGCGGTGGGCGAAGCCCCTGGCCCGACTGGGAACTCCCGGAAAGGACAGCCGGGCACCCCGGTAGCGGGGCAGGAAGGTCGCCACCAGACGCAGGAACGGACCGACCCGGCCCTGCCGTCCAGGGACAGCGAAGACCTCCTCGCGAGGGATCGGCGAATGGGACACGCCTTGCGCAGAAAGTTTCCCCGCGAGGTTGTCGATCAGCGTGCTGGACGCGTGCTCGTGGCTGAACGTCTCGATCAGGACTGTGCGTCTCTCCTCGTGCAACCGGCGCTTCCGCTCCATTCCCTCGAAATACTCTTCCTGATCGACAAATGCCGCGGTCCCGCCTGGGGCTGTTCACAGCCGTGCTCCAGAAGTTGGAAGGTCGTAGGGCAGGCCCGACAGTGAGTTCGGACCAATTCGGGGCGTTAGACGCGCATGCTCGCTTCCTTGACGGGTAGGTTCATTACCCCCCTAGCCTGAGTTCGTCACTCGTCCGCGTGAAATGCCGAATTCGGGGTGTTTCTTGGACGCATTGACAGCGTTCCCGGACACATCGGAGCGGGAAACCCTTTGCTATGCGGTAGTTTACATTATATTACAATATGATCGCCGTTTGTAGTGACATAAAATAGTTTTGTTGGTCTTTTGTTGCTGGCATGTTCGCTTTCGCCTGCGCCATGCTGGGGGCACCGTGTTCATCCGCCGCGTCCAAACCCGCCCCCGCGCCGGCTCCGATCCCTACTCCTCCTGCCGCCTCGTCCGCAGCGTCCGCTCCGGCAACTCCGTCCGCCAAGTCACTCTGCTCAACCTCGGGGCTCACTTCTCCGTGGCCCCCGAACTCTGGCCCGCCCTCTGTGATCTGATCGAGTCCATCCGCTCCGGCCAGGCCCCCCTCTTCGAGCCCGACCCCGAGCTGCTCCGCTCTGCCCAGCAGATCGCCGACCGCCTCAGCCTCTCCGCCCTGCCCGACGCCTCCGACGACGACCTTGCCCTCGTCCACCTCGGCTCCCTCGACCACCGCCTCGTCCGCTCCGTCGGGGCCGAACGCCTCGCCCTGCACGCCCTCCGCGAACTGCGCTTCGCCGACACCCTCCAGGACCTCGGCCTCTCCTCCCGCGACGCCCGCATCGCTTCCGCCCTCGTCCTCGCCCGCATGCTGCACCCCTCCTCCGAACGCGCGGCCCACGCTTGGCTCTCGCAACACTCCGCCGCCCTCGAACTGCTCGGCCTCGCCACCTCCACGCCCCTCTCCCTGTCCAAGCTCTACCGCATCGGCGACCGGCTCTTCCACCACCGCGAGGCCCTCGAAACCGCCCTCTTCCGCCGCGAGCGCTCGCTCCTCGATCTGCCTTCAACGATTGCCTTTTACGACTTGACGAACGTTCACTATCACGGCCGGCCGCGCGCCGACCTGCGCCACGGCAGGTCCAAGCAGAAACGCCACGATTGCCCCCTCGTCACCCTCGGCCTGACGCTCGACGCGGCCGGCTTCCCCTGCCGCAGCGAGATCCTGCCCGGCAACGTCTCCGAACCCGCCACCCTGGCCCCGGCCCTCACCCGTCTCGGCCGCCTGCTCGGCGACGGGCCGCGCCCGACGGTGATCATGGACGCCGGCCTGTCGACCGCGGAGACCCTCGCCTGGCTGCGGGCAAACGGCTACGAGTGGATCACGGTGCGTCGCGGCGGCGAGGACCCGCCCGAAGCGGATCCCGAGCTGGAGTTCCGCACCCGCCAGGGGGCTGCGGCGCGGGCCTGGCGGCTGCGTACGGCGGACGGGGAGAGCGAGCTGTGCCTGTGGAGCGAGCAGCGGCAGGCCAAGGACGACGCGATCCTGGCCCAGCACAGGGAGCGCTTCGAGGGCGAGCTGCAGGCGCTGCACGAGGGGCTGGCGAAGAAGGGCTGCACGAAGCGCTACGAGAAGGTCGTGGAGCGGCTGGGCCGGCTCAAGGAACGCTACAAGCGGGTCTCCGGACAGTATGACCTGCGCGTCGAGAAGGCCGCGCCGGCGGCGGCCCCTTCCGGGAGCGTATCCGGTGACGCTCCCGGGGCGGAGGAGGCCGCCGCGGGCCGGCAACGTCAGCCGTCCCAGCGGCCC
>MPNF01000414.1 GCA_002238885.1 Alphaproteobacteria bacterium bin95
CCTCCTTCGAGGCCGTCGGCTCGATCCTGGTGATCGCCATGCTGATCTGCCCGCCCGCAGCCGCGCGCCTGATGACCGACGACTACCGCACCCAGATCCTGCTGAGCGTGGCGCTCGGCATCGGTTCGGCCGTTGCCGGCTACGGTCTAGCCGGCTTCGCCCCGGCGCTCCTGGGCGCATCCTGGTCGCTGAACGCCGCCGGCTGCATCGCCGCCGTCTCAGGCGCGGTCGTGGCCGCGGCCGCCCTCTTCGGCCCCCGGCGCCATTCCGTCGCTGCCGGCGCGCCAAGCCTCGGCAGGACGTAGAACGATGGGCCGCAGGACCAGCCCGCGCTTCGTCACACTCGGACCGGCCGGCACCAATCATGACATGGTCACCCGGAACTATCTGGCGTTCCACGGCCTCGATGACGCGCAGGTCCTCCTGATCGACGATTTCTTCGACGGCCTGGCGACGATGGCCGGCGGCGAGGCCGATTTCATGGTCCAGGTCGCCGTCCACCCCGACTGCGCCGAGGTCGTTTCGAGGGCGCATTTCGACCACGGCATCCATATTGTCGATTGCTTCATCTCGCCGAGCAGGGAATTGGGCATCCTCACGCGCGCCGAAATTGCCCGGCCGAGGACGCTCGCCCTGCAACCGGCCACAAGCGGCTATGTCGACATCTCCGCCTGGCCGGAGCATGTGCCTGCAAGCTCGATCATGCGGGTTGCCGAGGGCCTGCTCGACGGCGCTTGGGACAGCGGCCTCACCGCCCTTGAGCTTGCCGAACGACACCCCGGAAGGTTCCGCGTCGATGCCGTCATCGGCACGGTGGACGATCCCTGGCTCGTTTACGGACGCAAGCGCGTCGCAGACAGCGGCCTCGTCGCCTGGCCCGAAAGCCCCGGAAGCCGGCAATTCCGCCCGGCTAAAGGGTGACGGGCCGCGACCCTCGAATATCCGCGAGCCGGTGATCGGGGTGGACCGGGTGGCGCCGGGCGCGGAACAGGAAACGGCGCAGCAGCGTCGGGTAGCCGGCATAGACATGGCCGTCCGCCTGCGCCGCATAGTCCTCCCGCCGCGCGCAGAACGCCGCCGGGATGGCATACCAGGGCAGTTCGGGGCGGCTGTGGTGCACGACATGGAGGTTGTTGTTGAGGTAAAGGAGCCGGCTGAGCGGTCCGCCCAGCACCATGGCGGTCCGCCCGCTCTTCCCGCCCGCGGGATGGTGTTCGGCGTAGGATCGCAGCAGGGTCAGCGACAGGCCCGGATAGGCGAACAGGGCGACATAGGCGCCGACGGACAGTTCGCAGACGAATACGACCCAGCCGAGGACCAGCCCCGCGCCGAGCGCGTGGCGCAGCCAGACGCCGCCATTGGCAAGATCGCCGGAACGGACCCGCCCCAGCTCCGCCCGCCACAGCGCAAGCGCGGCGAGCGCCGGACCCAGCACCAGACGGCCGGACAGCGTCTGGTTGAACCGGATCAGCAGACGGCGGGATCGGCTCATGCTGTTCCAGTCGCGCTCCCGGACGAAATATGACTCGGTGTCCTCAAGCGGGTCGGTCAGGGCCGGGCAGGCATGGTGGCGCAGGTGGGTGTCGCGGTAGATCTCGTAGGGCATCCACAGGCCGAGCGGCAGCCAGGCGAGCGCGAGGTTGGCGCCCGGCGACCGCGTCGGATGTCCATGCACCGCCTCGTGCTGGAGCGAACCGTGCCAGCAGACGATGAAGGCCCCGGCGGGCAACAGCAGCCACCAGGGCAACGCGGCCGCATGGAAGGTGAGCAGGAGCCATCCGCCGTAGATGGCGCCCGCGACGACCCAGGTCGGCCATTCCCCACCGTGCCGCGACGGCGCAGCCCGATTCCGATTTCCGCGCCCCTTGTAAGCCATCGAAACCGGATCCCCTTGCCGCCAAGTCCTGACGCGGCCATTGCAGGCAGCCGGAACCCGGACCGGCAACGAGGGAATTGCAACGCACTGTCGCGTAGCGCAGCAAATTCAAACATCTGTTGATATTTCTCTACAGACTGATCATAAATCCCACAGATTCTGCGGCGGTGGCTCTATGGACAGAAGGGAAGTCTCGCGCCTGTTCCGCCTGCGCCTGACCGAAATGCTGGCGCAGTCGGGATTGTCCCGTTCGGCGCTCGCGCGCCGGGCCGGCATTGACCGCTCCACCCTGGCCCAGCTTCTCTCCGACGACATGGACCGGCTGCCGCGCGCCGACACGGTCGCGGCTATCGCGACGGAACTTCGGGTCAGCCTCGACTGGCTGCTCGGGCTCAGTCATGTGCAAAGGCTGGGCGCCGACATTCTTCACGAGTCGCTACAGATCGCCGAGAGCTCGCAGACGCCGGTGGACCAGATGCTGGTGCGCTGGTTCGAGGAAGCGGCCGGATACAAGATGCGCTACGTGCCGACCACGATACCGGATATCGCCAAGACCGAAGAGGTGCTCCACCACGAATACCGCTATTTCCGGACCAGGGGGCCGGACCGGGCCATCAACGCCTCCCGCGACAAGCTGGAGCAAATCCGGCTGCCGGAAACGGATATGGAAATCTGCATCTCCCGGCAGGCGCTGGAGGCCCTCGCAAGCGGAGGCGGGATATGGCGCACATTGGCTGCTCCTGCGCGGCAGCGGCAGCTGGACCGGCTTGCCGAGGTCGTGGACGAGCTCTATCCCGGCCTGCGCATGTATCTCTTCGACGGCCTGACGCACTATTCGGCGCCCTACACGATCTTCGGCCACCAGCGGGCCGCGCTCTATGTCGGCCAGTTCTACCTGGTGTTCAACACAACCGAGCATATCGCGGTGCTGAACCGGCATTTCGACGATCTCATTCGCGCCGCCGTCGTGCAGCCGATCGAGCTCGCGTCGTTCCTGACGCGGTTGCGGAACGGTTCGGGCGGCGGATGACGGCCGCCATGCGTCACGCCGGCCTGCCGATGTATGCCGAGGTCGAGTTCCGCCCGGCCGTGCAGCGGTGGTGGTCCGGTTTGGCCGGCCATCTGAGGGCGCAGGGCGTTTCCGGCGTCCCCGAGCTGTTGACCTGGCCGGAGGACCGCTACCGGCAATGGCGCGCGCCCGGTTTCCTGTTCGGCCAGACCTGCGGCTATCCCCTGGTGCACAGCCTGGCGACGGATGTAAGGCTTGTCGCGACGCCCCACTACGGTGTGCCCGGCTGCGACGGTCCCCGCTATGCGGCGCATGTCGTCGTCCACGACACCGACCCGGCCGAGAACGTCGGCGAGTTGCGCGGCGGCCGGCTGGCCGTGAACGGCGAGGATTCCTACTCCGGCTACCATGTCTGGCGGCACCTGCTGCCCGCGGGCGAGGACGTGCGGTCCTTCTTCGGGGAGGTCGCCGCGATAGGGTCCCACCGCGCCAG
>MPNF01000415.1 GCA_002238885.1 Alphaproteobacteria bacterium bin95
CGATCGAGCGCATGGCCGCAGGCTTGCGCTTCATCAGCGCACCGCCCCCAAGATGGCTTTCGATATAGACAGAGTGCGGCGGCATCAGCGCGATCAGCGCCTGGCTCAGACCGGTCGTAGCCTTCGATCCGAAATACCCCACCGGCTGCCCCTCTCATGCGAGAGTGCAACCCATAGATGCGGGTGCCTATACAGTCAAGCGGGGATCAACGACGCGCCGACGGCGAGCAACATCAGCACGTACTCAGAACTAGCGGCGAGGTACCTGGGTAGTTACGAAAAATCAATGAAGATTGGGTTTGAAATCCCATTTGTGAAAAAGACAGGATTTGGTGAATTTCGTTTGAATTTTGCGGCACCACGCATAACCATGAACAAATTCCAAGGCCAATTGATTCGTATCGTCGTACAATTGTGTCTACTATTTGCAACGGCATTCGGAATTATTCATTGGGTATCTTGGACTATTTTCGCCAAACCGTATTTGGCAATACATTTCGAGGGGGCTGCTAAATTTTCAGAATTTCTGCTAGTAGTTTCTACAACATTGATAGTCGCACTTCTCTGTAGATTCTCACTTAAAGACATTACAACATCTTCAGGACAAGTACCAAAGATTGCGGCCAAGATAGCGGGATGGATCTTAGTCGCAGCTGGATGGGGCCATCTATTGGTCTGGTTTTTCTTTGACATTCCTACGGAGATTCCTGGCATAAGTGAGGCTACTAAACTGGTCTTACCCGTCTACCTGGTCGCAGGAGGTTTTTCAGCCTGGATCACAGGTCGCTTATTCCAGAAGAACGAGGGTAGTAGTGAACAACGCACCTGATGTGGCGATGCTTTAGCGCTGTGCTGTTGAAGAGCCGCGTATACATCATTGTTGTTTTCTCGATAAGCGATTGGATCGGACGAAGACGTCGGCGGGTGTCCCTCCCTTCATGCCACGGCCCTGGTGGGGTCGCTTGGTATAGTACAACCGAGCGCGAGAGCGCTTACAGGACCGTCGCCCGCAGAGCAGTTTATCGATGGCATCCGTGGGCTAGCCGCCTTTCCCGGGTCCGTAATGTCGTAGAGAAGGTGGACATCGCTCAGGATCAATGCGTTCTCGACAGAGTTGTACGGGACCTCTAGCGGAAAGTTCCGCTCTGGATGTTTGACCGCGTGGCCCGCGTGGAGACGCGCGTTGAGGAGCGTGTCCAAGTGGACCTCGCCACGCTGTCAGATCTGGCATCGCTCGTGTCGAATACGCTGGCTAAGGCTTACGCGAGGTGCGCAGGACGGGTCTCCGATGGCCAGGATCGGGGTGACGGTTTTGGGTTCGGATCCAGTTTCGGTTCAATTTGAATGGATTCCGCTACAGGCCGCGCCAACGCGGGCGGTGCTGACATGCACGCGGCAATCGCCGACAAGCGGGAGGGACTGCCCGCTGGCTGACATAGACCCGGCGGCGGTGCGGCGGCGGGGGCTTCCAAGGAATTAGGCAATAATTCTCGATTCGGGCTTGACCTGAGAATAAGTATGGTATGATGGGTCCGAGGGAAGGTGCATCCGCGGGCCGCTTCCCGCCCGTGCCGGCCCGGCGCGGAACGACCCTGATTCAACGCACAGGCGAAGTGCGCCCTCTGCCTCGCGCGCGCAATCAGGCGCGCGAACCGCGCCGGCGCCAACGCCCGCCTGCGCCCGCCCGCGATACGCGCGAAACAGGGTCGCTTCCCGCCGGGTCGTGCTGTCCGCCAACCCCGTCCCCCCGGCCAGGCGCAGTCCGGCGCCGCAGCGGACCGCCGGGGGAACACCAACGGAACGAAGGAGCCGCCGCCCATGCCTGAAGCGACCGCCGCACACGAACCCTCCCTCTCCGCCCGGCAGAAGGCCGTCTGCCGCCGCTTCGTAGCTTCCGGCAATGCCGCGGACGCCGCAAGGCGGGCCGGCCCGACGACGGGCAACCCGCGCCCGACCATGACACCTCATGACATTTCATGACAATTCCGAGGGGGTCATCGCCGCCCGGCGACGCCTTGCCGGGAAGCCCGCCGGAAAAGCGCCGTTCAGCCGACGGGGCAGAAGTCGTAGGTGCCGATACCCTGCACGATCAGGAAGCGGGCGCGGCCGCCGTCCTGTCCCGTGACCCGGTGGGCGGTCATCTCCGGCACGGCGCAGCTCTCGCCGGCCTTCAGCAGGTACTGCGCCCTGGGCGCGCGGGTTTCCACCGAGAGCACGCCTTCCAGGCAGTAGAAAGTGTCGGTGACCTCGCTGTGATAGTGCCAGGGCACTTCCTGCCCCTCGGCAAGCGTCAGGATGCCGACGCGCAGCGTGTCGGTCCGGGCCACCGTCTCGCGGCGCTCGATGACATAGGGCCTCGCGTCGGGATCTGTCATCGGTCCAACTCCCTGCGCCTCGCGGATTGTCCGGATGGCGCCGCATTAGTTGCGACGAGTCCTATGGGGCGGCCGCGGACCCGTCAAGGCGCGCCTCGTTCGCCGGGACCCCCGCTACGCTTCGCTCGCCGCCATGTCTGCGAGGTGCAGGATTCGGTCCGAAAGGTAGGGATGCTTGCGCACCTTGTCGTGAAACCGCGTGTCGGCGGTCACGACCGGATATTGCGTATGAACCGCGAGCGCGAGGTAGAAGCAGTCGTACACCGGGTGGTCCAGGTCGCTCGCCAACCGCGTTGCCGCCGCTGTGAGGTCCGGCATCGACAGGGGCATCGAAACCGGCGCTGCCCGCAAGGTCTCGACTGCCTCCGCAAGGTCGGCCGCCGCGATGTCGCCGCGCCGGCGCATGGCCCAGAGCGCATTGGCGGCCTCCGCGAACAGAAGCGGCGGCACGACAAGCATGGAGTCATCGTCCAGAAGGCGGGCAGCCTCGTCGGAAAGCACTTCCTCGACCAGCCATTTCACCGCGACGCTGGCATCGACGACATAACCGGTCACGCCATGCTTTCCCGGTCCCGGTCCGCCCGTATCGAGACGCTGCTATCAACCGACGAGCGAAGTCGCCGCCGCAGTGCGGCTGCGCGCGCGGCAAATTCTTCCTCGGTTCTAACCAGCGTTTCACGCAGAATCGCCCGGTGCTCAGCCTCGGCAGATCGCCCGTTAGCCGCTGCACGCCGCTTCAGGGCGCTGACGACTTCCTCGCTCAGCTTCCTTACGGTGAGTTGGGCCATCTTACTTGCCTTCTATGCTGTGTCTTCAATGACAGCAATAGTAACCGCCTGGCTCGTGTCGGACAATCCGGGCGGGCGCCGCCATTGCGGAGGGCGGGCTTCGGCCCTAGATAAGGCCCCGCCGCTGCCGGGAGCGGCATTGGGAGGTCTCGAGCAGGTCATGGGCATTCCGTTCGTCAAGATGCACGGACTCGGCAACGATTTC
>MPNF01000416.1 GCA_002238885.1 Alphaproteobacteria bacterium bin95
TGGCCCCAGAGGAACGGGCCGCTCTGCTGGACGCCGCACCGCTCGGCCTGGCCGCCGCCGCGCTTGCCTACCGGGCCGCGGACGAAAAGGCCCGCAAGGCGATGGCACAGGCCGGCACGGCCTTCAGCCGCGCGCATCCGGCGCTGGTGAAAGCGGCGATCGGGTTCGACGCCGGGGACGGGACGGTGGAACTGCGCTCCGAAGGCGACGGAGCGAACGCCCTGGCGGCCCGCTTCCGCCGGCTGCATGACAAATATGCGAGCCTGTTCGCCGAGGATAAACTGTCGATCAGGTCGGTCGCCGACGTCCTGCAGCGGGAAATATTCGACCGGCTCGACATCGAATTATACGGCCTGGGATTGGTCCGGCCGTGAGGCTCGGCATCGTTTCGGACCTGCACTGCAATATTGCGGGACTCGAAGAGGCCGCCCGGCTCATGGGACCGGTGGACGACCTGCTGTGCCTCGGGGATGCCATCTACGAATACCGGTTCTCCAACGAGGTCGCTGCCTTCCTGCGGGACCGGGGCGTAAAGACCATCCTCGGCAACCACGAAGAGGTGTTCTTCGGCCCCGGCGGCGAGCGCGCGCGGCAGGCGGACTGGATCGACCCGGAGCTGATGGCGTGGCTCGGCAGCCAGCCGCGCACAAGGCGGCTCGACTATGGCGGCAAGGCCCTGCTGATGGTCCATTCGACCGCCTGGGAGCCTTACGGCGCCTATGTCTATCCGCACAGCCGCGAGTTCCGCCGTTTCGGCGAGGCTGAGGCGCACTTCGTGCTCTACGGCCACACGCACATGCAGGTGGCCGAGCGTGTCGGCGAGGTTCTGGTCGTCAATCCGGGCTCGGCCGGCGATGCGCGCGATCACGCCAACGGCCGCCGGCTGAGCTTCGCCGTGCTCGACACCGAAACGGAAGCGGTGGAGTTTACGGACTTCACCGTGTGAGGCCCCCTGCCTTGTATGCCGTCCCGGCGGTTGTGGGTTCGCCCCGAAACGCGGTCTAATCGGGCAGGTTTGCGCTCCAGCGGGAGGATCCCGGCGAATGCGCCCGACAGCCCGGACCGGACACCGATGACATCGACGATCTCGCTGCCGGTGTGGCTGTTCGTCATCATCGTGGCGCTCGCGGTGTTCGCGGCGGTGGACGAGGTCTTCCTTCCGGGCCTGCGCTGGTATCTGCGCCGGCGCGTCAACCGGGCCATCGCCGAGGTGAACGCCCGGTTCGGCCTGGAACTGCCCACCTTCCAGCTGACCACCCGCCGGGTGCTGATCGACCGCCTCGTCTTCGACCCCGAGGTTATGCGGACCGTCGGAGAGGTCGCCGCAGAGCGCGGCGTGGAGCGCGAGAGCCTGATGGCGGACGTCTCCTCGATCGCCCGCGAGATGGTGCCGGCCTTCAACGCCTACTTCTATTTCAAGCTGGGCTACTGGATCGCCCGCCGGCTGCTGCGCGGCTTCTACCGCGTCCGGCTGGGCTTCGCGCACGAGCGCGCGGCGGCGAAGGCGCCGCCGGACACGGCCGTCGTCTTCTTCATCAACCATCGCAGCAATGTCGACTACCTGCTGGTGACCTACCTCGCCGCCCGCTCGGTCGCGCTGTCCTACGGCGCCGGCGAGTGGGCGCGCATCTGGCCGCTCCGCAGCCTGCTGCGCCTCGCCGGCGTCTATATCCTGCGCCGCGACTCCGGCGACCCCGTCTACCGCAAGGTACTGGAGCGCTATGTGCAGATGGCGACGGAAGCCTGCGTCCCCCATGCGATCTTCGCCGAGGGGAAGCTGTCCCGCGACGGCATGATCCGCCAGCCCAGGCTCGGCATGCTGGGCTACATCACCAAGACCTTCGATCCCGCGGGCGCCTACGATATCGAGTTCATTCCCGTGGCGACCAATTTCGACCGCGTGATGGAGGAGCGCACCCTGGTCGCCAACCCGGACACTGACTTCAAGGGACGCGGGGGCCGGTTCGTGTTCGGCTCCACCCTCGCCTTCTTCGCCCGGATGGTGTGGCGGAAGATCCAGGGACGGTGGCCCGGCTTCGGGATGGCCTGCGCCAATTTCGGCGAGCCGGTCTCGCTCAGGGAATGGTCGCGGGAAAGGGGCGTGGATTTCTCCAGGCTGGACCGGGATGCCCTGTTCGCGGCCGTGGAGGAGCTGGGCGACGAGCTTACGCACCGGATCGTCGATGTCGTGCCGGTGCTGGCCGTGCCGGTCGTCTCTACCGTTTTGCTGGAGGCCGACGGGCCGCTCGACGGCGAAGCGATAAAACGCCGCGCGCTGCAGTGGCTGGATGACGCGCGCGCGCTCGGTGCCCATATCGGCATGAAGGAAGGCGGCGAGGCCGCGAACATCGAAACGGCGGTGCAGTCCTTGCGCAAGCGTCGGCTGATTACAGAAAAAGACGGCGGGTTCGCCCCGGAAGAGCGCCAGCGCCCGCTGCTGGACTATTACGCGGCGTCGATCCGGCAATTGCGCACCCATCTCGAACGGAAGCGGGCCGACGCTGAATAGTCCCGCAAATCGCGGCCTTCCAGTGCCGGAATTCATGATCGCATGCCTCCGTTCGCCGCTTGGCGGCCTGTTCGCGCGGCCCTGGTTCGACCGCGCGACGCTGGCGTTCCTGTCCGGCTGGTTTTTCCCGCTGTCCCGGCTCTGGGCGGCGGCGCGGGCCGCGGAAGGCTCCGTCGAGCGCTATCTCGCCGAGGTCGGCATATCGCCGTCCCCCCGCATGGAGCGCGCGCTGGAATCGCGGCTGGCCCGCTTCGAGCGGGTCCGCGCGCAGGCCCTGCAAAGCGAACGCGCGTGGGAGGACGCCTTTTTTCGCCCCGCCGCCCCGTCCCCGGCCGCGCTCGGGGAGGCGGAGCGGGCGCGGCTGCTCGACCGCCATGCCTACAATGTGCTGCGCCGCAGCTTCGCGCCCTTCGCGGCCTGGGGCCGGGCCGCCCCGTTCCGCTGGCGCATCCCGGAGCCTGCGGAGGTGGAGGCGCTCTATGGCGGCTTCCTCGCCGAGCCCGCACGCGCCTTCGCCGTTCCCGATCCCATGCCGTCTGTGCGGGCCTCGCACGCCTTCCCGGCCGCGCCGGGCAGGCGGGACTACTGGATACGGTTCCCTTCCCCGTCGGTCCGCATGGGCGACGAGGTCATCGCACGGGTGTACGAACCCGCCGGCACCGCCGACCCGCCGACCCTGATCTTCGGCCACGGCATCGGCGTCGAGTTCGACCATTGGCGCGGCGTGGCCGACGAGACCGAGGGCCTTGTCGCGATGGGCGTGCGGGTGGTGCGCCCGGAAGCGCCCTGGCACGGCCGGCGGGTCCTTCCCGGGCGCTACGGAGGCGAGCAGTTCGTG
>MPNF01000417.1 GCA_002238885.1 Alphaproteobacteria bacterium bin95
GCTGTTTGTCGCGGCTGCGGGCGTGTGGTCCTGGATGATCGACACCTGGGTGTGGGCGGGACTCATCCGGCTCCGGGGCGCGGCCCTGGACAGGCTGGTAGAGGGCTGGGAGACGGCCTGCGTATATCTAGGGCCTGCGGCAGGGGTGTTCGTGGCTGTGATGATATTGAGCATGACGGCCAGGACGACGGCCAAACGAATCGCCGGCGAGAGGGGGCGGAAGAAGGCCGAGTCCGAGCTTTTCGGAAAGGCGAAGTTCCTGGAGAGGCGGTGGCTTCGTGAACTCGCACGGCAAAAGGGGGTGCTGATTGGAAAGAGCCCGGACGGGCTGATTTCCTATCCGCTGGAGGGCTCGGCAATGACGTTTGCGCCGCCCCGGACCGGCAAGGGCGCGACGATCGCGTTGAACTACCTTTCTCCGGAGGAGCGCGGCTGGCAGGGCTCGACCGTGGTGATCGATCCGAGGGGCGAGCTCTATCCGATCGTGGCGCGGCGCCGGCGTTCGTTGGGGCGCCGGCCGATCCTCCTGGACCCCTTCGGTATGGTCGCGAGGCACAGGGAGCTGGAGGGCGGCGAGGCGGATTTCGGCGAGGGGGCCGTGCTGCATCTGCCTGTCTGGAAGAGCGATACCTACAACCCGCTGGATTTCATCCGGGACGGGGACGAGGCGGTGCGCGATATCGGCGTCCTGGTCGAGGCGCTGATGGAACGCCCGAAGGGCGACGGCGGAAACTCGAAGCATTTCCACGAATCCGCGCGGTCGCTGATAAGCGGGTACCTGTCCTGGGTGCGGTTCAGGATGCCGCCCGACCAACGAAACCTGAAGACGCTGTATGAGCTGCTGTCGCTCGGCAACGATGCGCGGGACCGTTTCTTCGCCCAGGTCGAGGCGACCGACCCCTTCTGCGGCGGGCTGATGCATCTTGCGATGGAGCGGTCCAGGCGTGTCGGCAAGGAGGAAGGGGGGTCGAACTTCACGACGGTCTCGAACCAGCTCTCGTTCCTGAACTATCCGGAGATCGCGGCGCACACGGGTTCGTCGAGTTTCGATCCGCTCGACCTGGCGAACGGCGACATGGACGTGTTCGTGGTCGTGCCGGACGAGATGACGAGTCTGGTGAAGGGCTGGCTACGGCTGTGGGTCTCGATTCCCTATGCGGTGGCGTCGCGGCGCGCGATGCAGCGGGACATGCTGGTCGTGATCGACGAGCTGCCGGCGCTCGGGCACCTGCAGCCCGTGATGGACGGTTACAACCTTGCCGCAGGCAAGGGCGTTCATTTCTGGACGTTCGCGCAATCGGTGTCGGCGCTGGACGATACCTGGGGCCAGGATGCCCGCAAGACGCTGATGGAGCTCGCCGAGGTGGTCCAGATCCTCGGCTGGTCTCGAATCGCTGTCGAGGGCGCTGAACTCTTGTCCAAGGCGATCGGCGCGGCCACCTTCGTGAACCGCAGCGAGAGCAGGTCCGGGCAAATGCGCGACAGCGCCCTCCTCCCGGACGGTCAGAGCTCTCTCCAGGAATCGTTGTCGGTCGTGAAGGAGCAGCTGGTGCCGGCGGACGAGATCCTGTCCATGGGGCCGGACGACCAGTTCGTCGTGGCGTCCCCGAAGAATATGCCCCGCGACGTGATCCGGCTCCGGCATGCGCGCTATTGGCAGCTGCAGGATGTGGCGTTGCTGGCCGACCCGAACCCGTATGTGGTCCGCAAGGAAAGGTCGCTGGCGGAAGCAGCCTGAGGACGCGACCGGACGGAGGGTCCTGCACATGGCGAGGAGAAGACGGCGCGGAGGGGCTGGCGCGATCGATTTGCCGTGGTGGGTCGCGGTGTTTCTGGCGGCCGGGTCCTGGGTCGGAATCGTCTATTTCCTGCCGGAAGTGCTGGCGGGGCTTCCGATCGGGGGGCGGCGCCTTGCGGTGTTCGCGGACCGGCTGGCATGGGCGCCGGCGACGCTGTTGGCGGCGGTGCTTCTGTTGTGGGCATCGGTGCTGTGGCGCCGGGGAACGCGAAAGAAGCGGCTGCTGGATACGAGGACGGGCATTGCCTCGATCCGGGCACTGTCCTGGCGCGAGTTCGAGGAGCTTGTGGCGGAGGCGTTCCGGCGGGAGGGATATCGGGTCGTGGAGAACACGAAGGCCGGCGCCGATGGCGGGGTCGATATCCGGTTGCGCAAGGAGGGACGGCTTGTCCTGGTGCAGTGCAAGCACTGGAACAGCAACAGGGTCGGGGTTCCGGTCGTCCGGGAAATGTGCGGGGTCATGATGGATGAGGGCGCTGCCGGTGTCGTGATCGTGTGCTCGGGGGGCTTCACGCGGGATGCATGGGCATTTGCGAAGGACAAGCCGGTTCGGCTCGTCGATGGGCGGGCGCTCATGGGAATGATCGCACGGGTAAGGGAATGAAGGTCGGTCGACGATTGCAACAAGTCTGCCGGGAGGGGACGGGGAATGGGCAAGGGACTTGTGCTGGGGGCGCATTTGGCGCTCGCGGTACTGATGCTGCCGTTTGACAGCGAAGCCGGGCGTCAGGGAACGCCGGAGGCGCGGAGTTTCGATCTCTGGGTGGACGATGCGGAGCACCTGATTATCGGGATCGTGGAAACGGTGCCGGGGACGGACGAGGGGGTGGGGTTCGCGATCCGGTGCGTGCGGGCCACGGGGGCGCTGGAGGGGTCGATGGCGTTCGGGTTCTTCCCGCCCGGCAAGCGTGTCCAGGCTGCCGTCCGCGCTCCTTCCGGCCGGGTCGAGAGGTTCGGGCCGGTGGCGGTCGGGGGCAGGGCCTCGGGGTTTCACGTTCCGGAAGTGACGGGGCGGTCCGAGGTGGTGCGGTTGATGAATGCGGCCATGGCCGACGGTGCGTTGATAAGCAATGGCCACAATTCGGTCCGGAACCGAATTTCGAATGCCGAAAATGCAAGGGCAAGAAGGTTGTTGACCATTTGCTCGAACAGGAATCGCTAGAGTACTATTCCGCCCCCTACCGGAATCGACCCCATATCGTCGATCCCGAACGCGGCGTCCGCGGTCCGAGCCAAGGTGACCCAGATAGTGGTGTGCGAGCTCTTGGGCTACGGTGACGAAACGGGTTGGCGGGGTAGTGGGTCAGTTTGACTTTCGGGAGGGACGTCGCTGCACCGAGACATAGGGTGCCATTCGGATGCCCTTATCGACATTTATGGTGTAGCTCGGTGGGATACCGGAAAGCTGCACTATTTCTATGATTACTGCGTTGCGCGAGAGGCCCATCAGGTTTCGGCACTCTTCGATGTCACGAGCATATTCGATGCCGAAGAGTAGGGCGGCGATACTCTTTTCGCGGCGATGCAGATCAGCCAGCCGCGCAGCCA
>MPNF01000418.1 GCA_002238885.1 Alphaproteobacteria bacterium bin95
AAAGCCATGCATGCATTCATCTTCAGCCCGGCCCGCACGGCGATGCAGCAGGGCCGGGGCCGAACCGGCATGTGGGTGGTCGAGTTCGAGCAGCAGTCGGCCCGCCGGCCGGACCCGCTGATGGGCTGGACGAGTTCCAGCGATACCCGCCAGCAGGTCAGGCTGGAATTCGAGTCGCGCGAGGCGGCGGTGGCCTATTGCGAGAAGCGCGGCTTCGAATACAGCGTGCGCGCGGCGCAGCGGCGGCAGGTGAGACCCAAGGCCTATGCGGACAATTTTCGCTGGAACAGGGTCTCCGGGTGAGCGGACATGCGCGCCCTTAGCTCAGCCGGATAGAGCAGCGGACTTCTAATCCGCAGGTCGGAGGTTCGAGTCCTCCAGGGCGCGCCATTATTTTCAGGGACTTGGAACGAAATTCGCTTCCCGATGGGTCGGGAATGGCGCTTATTCCGCTGCGTCGGGCATCTTTCGCCTGCCATCATCTCCGGCGACCCGGACCGAGGCTTTCACCACCGGCACATCGGCTTCCGCAAGCGGCTGCATGTAGGTCTTGCGCGCGAGCGCCGCCTCGATGAAGGGCGCAAGCTCGGCGGCCTTGGCCGCTTCGCGCGCTTCGGCATCGCGGGCGAACTCCGGCATCACCGTGCCCGCAAACAGCTCCAGCGATTCGCAGATATTCGCATGGCTGTTGTGGCCGGCCTGTTGCAGGAAGATCACCTGGTCCACGCCGGCCTCCTGCATGCCGGCGAGGTGGCGGGCCATGTCTTCCGGCGTGCCGATGCCGGCGCCATCGTATTCCGCACGCGCCAGCGCCGCCTGGATCAGTGCGTCGGTCGCGGCCCCGCGCTTGGCCGTGAACTCGCCCCAGATGTCGGAATAGCCGGGCGTGAAGTCCTCGGCCACGAGCTTCTGCTGCGCATAGCGGAAGAACTCGAAATGGTCCTGTCCGCGCCGGATCGCTTCGGCCCGGTCCTCATGCATCGAGAAGGCGGAGACCATGGCGAGATTGGCGTTGACCGACCAGCCGAGCGGCACGCATTCCTCGCTCCTGATCGTGTCGTAATAGATGCCGGACCAGGTGCGCGCCTCCTCGGGGTCGAGGAAGGAGAAGGCGAGCGCGCCGATGCCGTTCTGCGCTGCGATGCGGATCGTGTCGCGGTTGGTGCAGGCCATCCAGAGCGGCGGATGCGGCTGCTGCAGCGGCTTCGGCAGCACATTGCGGCAGGGCATTGAAAAGCCCTCGCCCTCGAAACCCGGATAGGGCGTGAGCACCATCATGTTGCAGACCTGCTCTGCGGCCTCCAGCGCGAGCGCGCGCTTGCGCCGGGCAGAGATGCCGAAGGCGCCAAGCTCCAGCCGCGTGGCACCCTCGCCGATACCGAACTCGACCCGCCCGTCGGAGATAAGGTCGAGCGTGGCAAGACCCTCAGCGGTGCGCGCCGGGTGGTTGTAGGCGGGAATGACCTGACGGATGCCGTGGCCGAGCCGGATGCGCTTCGTCCGGGCCGCGGCCGCGGCGAGAAAGACTTCCGGCGCGGAGGCGTGGCTGTATTCGTCGAGGAAATGGTGCTCGACCTCCCATGCATAATCGAAGCCCAGCCGGTCGGCGAGCTCGACCTGGTCCAGCGCCTCCTTCATCAGGCGGTGCTCGGCGCCTTCGGCCCAGGGCCGCGGCAGCTGCAGTTCGTAGAAAACACCGAAGCGCATGGGACGGCATGCCTCCATTGAGACCGGATACGGAAATCGGGCGCCAGCCTCGCCGCAATGAACGCCCGTGTAAACTGTGCCATAGTCGCGAGGGCAAGCCGCAGAGGGAATTACGGGGGACGCAGCGGATGAAGATACGGGGATTCGAAAACCTGCATGTGGACGCCGGCTGGCGGAACATCTCCTTTCTGAAGGTCGTGACGGACGAGGGGCTGGTTGGTTGGTCGGAATATAACGAGAGCTACGGCAGCCGGGGCCTGAGCGCCGTCATCGCCGCGCTCGCGGAGACGCTGATCGGCGTCGATCCGCGACCCGTCGAGCGGATAAGCGCCATGCTCTACGCGCAGACCCGCCAGGCGCCGGGCGGAATGAACGCCCAGGCGATCGCCGCCATCGAGAACGCGCTGCTCGACATCAAGGCCAAGGCGCTCGGCGTGCCGGTCTATGAGTTGTTCGGCGGGCCGGTGCGGGACCGCTTCCGGCTCTACTGGTCCCATTGCGGCACCTATCTGGTCAACCATGCAGACGTCATCGGCGAGCAGCCGCTGCGCAGCCTCGACGATGTGGAGGCGCTCGGCGCGCGCGTGCGGGAACGCGGCTTCACGGCGCTCAAATGCAACATGTACCGCTTCGATGGCGGCGAGCCCTACGTCTATATGCCGGGCTTCGCCCGCTCGTCCGGCGACCGGCCGGAACTCAACCTCACGCGCGAGACGGTGCGCGCGCTCCGCAACCAGATCTCGGCCTTCCAGGAAGGCAGCGGCGGGCGGGTCGATATACTGGTGGACCTCAACTTCAACTTCCGCACCGACGGCTATATGGCGCTCGCCCGCGCGCTCGACGATCTCGGCCTCTACTGGATCGAGATAGACAATTACGATCCCGAAGGGCTGGCCATGATCCGCCGGTCGGTTGAAACGCCCATCGCGTCCTGCGAGTCGCTATACGGGCGGCGCCAGTTCCGGCCCTTCCTCGAGCGTTATTCCATGGACGCGGCCATCATCGACGTGCCTTGGAACGGATTCAGCGAGAGCCTCAAGATCGCCGCCATGTGCGATGCTTGGGAGGTCAATGTCGCGCCGCACAATTTCTACGGCCATCTCTCGACGCTGATGAGCGCGCATCTCTGCGCAACTGTGCCGAACTTCCGCATCATGGAAATCGACATCGACGACGTGCCGTGGAAGGACGATCTCGTGACCGTGCCGCCGCAGATCGAGAACGGCGAACTCATCCTGCCGACGGGTCCCGGTTGGGGCGCGGACGTCAACGAAGAGGCCGTTCGCGCTCACCCGCCGAAGTAGTTTGGGCGTCAAGCCCGGTCGCGGAGGAAGTCGGCGCAGCGCTCGCCGATCATGATTGAGGGCGCATTGGTGTTGCCCGACGGCATGGTCGGGAAGATCGAGGCGTCCGCGATTCGCAGGCCCTCCAGCCCGTGGACCCTGAGCCGGTCATCGACAACGGCCTCCGGCCCCGGCCCCATGCGGCAGGTGCCGATGGGGTGATAGGCTGTCTGCGAGTTGTTGCGGATCCAGTCCAGGATCTCGTCGTCGCTCGCCACGTCCTCTCCCGGCGAGTATTCCGCGCCCCGAAGCGGCGCCATGGCCTCGGCCGCCATG
>MPNF01000419.1 GCA_002238885.1 Alphaproteobacteria bacterium bin95
TCAGGTCCAGAAGTGCATCGGTCCGGGCGCCGCTTGGGCCGAAACCGCCGCGTTGCGGCAAGACGGCATCGTGCAAATCCAGCTTCAGACGCGCGCGCCCATCCTTCGCCAGGTAGCCGCCTTCGAGTGCCAGCCTCCCGCCCCGCCAGCCGGCACCGGCGGCATTCACCAGCCAAGCTTCGGGCGCGAGCGAAAGATCCAGCCTGAGGTGGTCCAGCACCTCGCCGCCAATGCCGAGCGCCTCGACCGCGAGGTCCAGGCCCAGGTCGAACGCTCCGAACTGCCCGGTCTCCAGCGGCCTGCGCCGCCAGACCGGAACATCCAGCGACGGCGCGGGCAGATCGACGCGCCCGGCCGCGAGCGCGAATTTGGCTGACGGCCGCGCGCCGTCCAGCAAGAGGGAGCCGCTTCCCTGCACCCGGACCATTCCGAGCCGGAAGTCGATGTCGGCGAGTTCGGCCTGGTCGCGCGTTGCCGAAACCGATGCCGCCAGCACTACGGGACTATTGTTGTCGGGCAGCCGCAGACCGCGCGGCAGCGGGCCTTCCAGCTCGACACGCCCCTGAAAACGCGCCCGTTCGGCGAGATCGCCCGAAACACGCAGCAACAGGCTGCCGGCGCTTGCCTGGAAGTCCATCGGGAGCATGTCCGAAGGCCCCTCGCCGCTCCCCTCAAATTCGACGGCGCCGAGGCCGCGCGCGACGACCGGCAGAGGAAAGCCATAGAGGTTTGCGCTTCGGTCAAGATCGGTGGTCCGGCCCGAAACCCGGAACGAGGCGCTGTCGGCGCCGAAGCTGCCGCTTCCCTCTACCGAGAGGCCGCCGGCCTCCTCTACGGCGAGCCGGGACACTGCGATCCTGCTGTCCTTCCCAATGTCGGCAACCAGTTGCAGCCTGCCTGCGGAAACGCCGAAGAGCCGGGTGCGGGCAAGATCGAGATGCAGCGCGGCCGGTTTCGGCCAGCGGCCCTCGAACGCCGGGCGATAGGGGTCGAGCGGCAGGTTCTCGGCGTTCAGTCTTGCTTCGAACAATCCTTCACGCCGGGCGAACCGGCCTTCGATTCGCGAGCCGTCGAGCCGGCCCCTGACCTCCTCGAATGCAAAATCGCCGCGTTCGAAGCGCGCCCGCAGGTCTTCGAACGAAATGCCCTTTCCGGCGAGCCGGAGCCGGCCCCGGGCTTCGAAGTTTCGCAGTCGGGCCTCCTCCACGGTGCCCGGCTCGATCCCGATCCAGAGCAACAGCGCGCGCAGATTTTTCGTCTTGAGGGAGAATGCGGCGCTCTCATGTCCGTTTCCGGTTATCTCCACCTGCGTTCCGCCCGGCAGCGCAGCGGCGAATGCTTCCACCGCAAACCCGTCCGCGTCGCGGCGGAATGCCGCCTCGACCCGCCGCGCCGTCCATTGGCGGGATTTCACGGCGCCGGCATTGAGGCCGATGCGCAGGCCCGCACCCGGCACCGCGCCAGCGAGTTGCCGTAACCGATCCCGCCAGCCGTCGAAAGAGAGCAGAGTTGTCGAAAGGCGGGCGTCAATTGTCGAACCCTCCCGCCAGTCCGCCCTTATCGTGCCTGAGAAGCGCTGGTCCCCGACCACGGCATCCACGCCGGTGAACTCGGCCCCTTCGGGACCGAGCCCGACCTCCGCATCGAATGTGCCCTCCCACCCCGGCGCGGCTTCCCCATGTGCGGTGAGTTGCCCGGAAAAAACGAAGCCGGCCGTCGGTTCTGTTGCAATTGCGCCGACCGCGACCGCCTCGAAGCCGCCATTGTCGAACGAAATTGTTGCAGGGATCCGGTCTTGCCATACTCCGGCCGACGCCGCGATCCGAAATCGCCGCCCGTCCAGCGCCGCCTCGGCTTCCAGGCGGTAGGGACCTTCCGGCCCCTTGAGCGCCAGTGTTGCGGTCTCGACCGGCACCACCGTATCCCCGAATATGACGGTGCTGTCCTCAACGCGAATGCGGCGCGCGGAAAGCGGCGGCAACGGCCTCATCAGCGATCGGTCGAAGGTGAGTTCGACGCCGGTCAACTGCAGCGTGTGGATCTCGAGACTGCCGGCCAGCAATGCCCCGGTATCCAGAACGGCCCTCACCTCCCGGATATCGATGTCGATGGCCGAGACGCCAGCAATCGTCAATTCGGGCCGCGGCAGCAGCGCGAACCGGATCGGGCCGTCCAGCGAAACCTCGCGGCCGAGCGCGTCCCGGATACGCGGCTCCAAATGCGACCAGTCCAGAGCGCGGGGACCCAGCCAAGCGGCGGCCGCAAGAGCGGCCGCCGTCAGCACAACGGTCATCGCGATGACGGGAAGTCTGCGCATTGCGCTCCGGCGGTGATAGGGTCTGCGTCAGCGAGACCCGGAACTTACACGAAGCGGACGGACGGGTGGCGGAGATCGTCAATCTGAACAAGGCGCGCAAGGCCGCAGGCCGCGCGACGAGGAAGAAGAAGGCGAAGGATCGGCGCGCCCAGCAGAGCGCGGCCCGTCCGGACCCGGATGCCCGCCTCCGCGACCGGAAACTCGACGGCAAGCAGTTGGATAAGCCGACGGACGACGCCTGAAAGCCTGCCTGCACATGCCTGAAACCATGCGCCTTGCGGCGGGACCGAGCCTGCGCCATGGTCCGCGCCGTTTCGCAGCCGGGGGACGCGAGTGTGACGATCTCGTTCGAGGATTTTCTGAAGGTTGATATCCGGGTCGGCACCGTGACGCGCGCGGAGCCTTTCCCGGAGGCGCGCCAGCCGTCGATCAAGCTCTGGGTGGATTTCGGCCCGGAGATCGGTGAGCGCAAGACCTCCGCCCAACTCACCGCCCACTACGCGCCGGAAACGCTGGTCGGACGCCAGGTTGCGGGCGTGGTCAACTTCCCGGCAAAGCAGATCGGCAAGTTCATGTCGGAAGTGCTGGTGCTGGGCTTCCCCGACAAGGACGGCGAAGTCGTGCTGCTGGCGCCGGAACGCCCCGTGCCCGATGGCGGGCGGATGTTCTGAAGCGGGGCCGTGCGCGGGACCCGGATGCTTGTGTTGGTAGGGCGATGGCCGTAGCTTCGGCTGCGGGTGAGGGAGGGACGATCATGCACATGGAAATTGCCGAGCAGGACCGCGCCTTCCGCAACGAGGTGCGCGCCTTTATCGGGGACCGGCTCCCCAAGGACGTGCGCGACAAGGTAAGAGACGGCAGCCTGCTCACGCGCGAGGATGTCGTGGACTGGATGCGCACGGTCTCCGACAGGGGCTGGATGTGCCCCAACTGGCCGGAGGCCGCCGGCGGACCGGGCTGGACGCCGTCGCAGAAGTTCATCTTCGAGGAGGAAAGCTACC
>MPNF01000420.1 GCA_002238885.1 Alphaproteobacteria bacterium bin95
GGTCGATCCCGTTGACGGCGCAAGCGCCTGCGCCTAAAACGCCGGTCCTTCGGCGGGGTAGCTCAGCGGTAGAGCAGGGGAATCATAATCCCTGGGTCGGGGGTTCAAATCCCTCCCCCGCTACCAATGAAATCAATGGCTTAGGTAAGATCGAAGCGGCGGCAACCCGTTCCTAGAGCCCTTCCAGCCTCTTGATGAATTGCCACTTGCGGGAATGCCGCAGCCGGAGGTCGTTCAGCCGGTCGTTGAAAGCCGCCGCTGCGCCGTCTTCGTTGCTCAATACCTTCAGGTCGGAGAGCAGCGCCGCCGCCCGGCCATAGCCGCTGGCGTGGCGCCTGGCGACCTCGCTCTCGATCTCGTCCCACACCGCCTCGCCTCGTCGTCGGAGGACTACGAGACGCGCGCGCTGCGCCTCTTCCTCCTCCCGCTCCTGTCGCAGGCGCTCGGCCTCCCGCCGCTCGGCTTCGGCAGCCTCCCGGCCTTCGAGGACTGCCGCCGCGCGCCTTCGGAGGTCGGACACCGTCCGGCGGGTCGCCGGCATGGCGCTGTCCGCAGGCGACGCAGCCGTTCTGGCGTAGCGCTGAATTTCTGCGCCCACATGGGGGTCGCCTCCGGCGAGGCGGCGAAGCAGGTCCGTCTTCTCATCCTCGGGTATGGCGGCGACAGCGGCGCCTATGGCATCGGCCGACAGATGGCCGCCTGCAATGCCCGCATGCGCCTCGGAGGCGGCCTCGACGAGGTCGGGGTCGATGCGGAAGAATTCGGCGAAAGCGCGCAGCGCGCCGGTCAGCGGGCCGATGCCCGGCAAGGGCTCGGTCTCATCGTCTTTCCGGTCGCCGGTTTCAACCTCCGCCAGCCACAGGAGATAGAGCAGGCGAAAGTCCCCCGAGAGCAGGTCGGCCCGAAGCGGCGCCAGGGCGGCGAGCCAGCCGGAGCCGTCGTCCCAGTCATCGTCGCCCGGTTCGCCGTCGTCGAGAATGTCGAGGATCAGGTTTTCGTCCGACTCGAGAACTTCCGCCAGGCGGCAGCCGTCGAGGAAGGAGTCGAGGCCGGAGCGGTCCACAAGCCGTTTCGGCAGGCGGATCATCAACTCGCGCGTTCCCCAATTGGCGAGATAAAGATGCAGGTCGAACCAGCGTTCCATGAGCGTGATCGGTTCGCCCTTGAAATCGCCCCAGTCGTAGTGATTGGTGAAGCTCGTGGCCGTAATGCGCGCCCGCGACGACAACGCCCTGAGCGCCTCCCTGTCCGCCTCGTCGAGCGGGCGGTCCACCGCCTGGAACTCGTAATACTGATATTCGCTCAAGACCCGCTCCCCCGTTAGCGGCTCGCCCGACGCCGCGCCAGGATGCACCGATGTGCGCAGAGCGCACTATTGGATACGGCCATGCCTGCCGACTCATGATATTGTGAACCCAAGCGCCAAATGCGGCAAAGGCAGGGACGGATGGACAAGCCGGGAACGGGCATGTGCGACTCGGCGCCGGGCGCCGGGCTGCTCGGGCGGTTCTCCGAAAGGGCGAAAAGAAACAAGTCCCTGACGGCCGTATCGGTCATAATACTGGTCGTTGCGGCGCTGTCGTCATTCATGGCATTGACCGGTTTGGAAGATTCCCAAAGTCTTCTCGTAGTTCTTTTTGTGCTGGTGACGATCGGTCTCTTTTGCACTCTTGGCGTAATATTCGACGCTCTCGACGATAAGTAATTCGCTTCCCGTACGCAGGTTGCAATTATGAAAATTAAGCAGTTATCTCCTGGACATTTCGTCCAGATTGTCCTGCTTCTAGCACCTCAACCGAGCAAGGGCCAGTCGTCCTCCAGCTCACACCCGCGCGTGAGGTAGAAGTGGTACTCCGTGCCGCTTGCCGTCCGTATGGCAAGATCGAGTTTTTGGCGGTCTGGATTGTCGAAGAGAGTCATGCGGTATTTGTTCTTGTTATAAACGAATTCTCTGTCCCCGCCGAATCTGTAGAATATGCGCGTGTACGTTTCCATCGAAATCACTCTCTCGGTGCCGGCTCCGAAAGCGGTCCGTGCTTTGAAGCCGTCTTCATATTCTTCCTCGACGAACATGCAGAAGTGCCTGCTACCCCTGCTGTGGACGAAATACTCGCCGCTCCACGCGCCGACCAAGCTTTCCGGCCCCGTTGGCGAAGGCGGTGTGTAGTCGGCCGGAAGTAGGAATGCCGGAACCGGATCGGGCGACGGACAAACAGTTTCTCCGCCTCGTACCTCGTCGCCGGAACCGACGAAATCGAGCAGGCACTCGCCGTACCACTCATCGAACTGTCGCGTTCGGCCCGCCTTACGGCCGCGAATGGGCAGGGTATTGTCCAGAAGAACGAAACCCGTGCCGCTTGCCACAAGCGCGTTGCGGTAAGAGCTATCCGACCGTTCCGGTCCGAGGCATATGTCTCCACCCGGAACCACCAATACAGTGCGCGGCGATACCACATCTTCGAGTGCGTTTATCAGTTGTTTCTGGGGCCAGATGGGATGATATCCGGGAGTGCGCACGCCGGTGCAATTGTCGCCGTCGTGATTGGGCGCGACCGCGATCACCGCATCGGCAATTCCTTCCTCCGAAGCCGCTTCTAGCGCAATCGCAGCACCGTAGGACTGTCCACCGAGAACGATGCGTTTGTAGCCGGCCTTGCGGGCTTCGCGCGCACGTTTCCGGAGATCGGCCGCATGTTTGCTCCCGGCGGTCGCCCATACATACTCGAGCCGCTCATCCCGGTTGACCTTCACGACATCCCAGTCGGCATATGCGAATTTCTGGACGAACCGCGGCGGTTTATCCTTCCACTTGGGAGTGCGCCCCCAAAGGCCGTGACTCCAGAAGAGGATGCCCTTGGACGCTTCCGGCCCTCTGGGCGGCCGGGCCCCATAGGCGCGGACCTGCCAGTAGGCCGCGAAGGTCCCCGTAGGCGGCCCATACAGATGAGGCGGTCTTGTCGACGGCCCGACCGACGCGAACGGCCGGTTCGCGGCACCTTGCGAAGCGGCCTTCCGGCTTTGCGCAGCGGGCAAAGAGGCTGCCCGGCTGGCTGACGCGGGCTTGGCCGACGCAAGCTTTCCGGGCGGCCAGTCGTCCACCAGCGTGCACCCGCGTTCAAGCTTGGAGCGATACTCCCTGCCCTTCGCGGTCCGTATCGTCATCGAGACATTCTTGCGTTCTGCGTCGGCCTTCACGGTCATGCGGTATTTGTTGTGGGCGTAAACGAATTTCCCGCTGCCGGCTTCAACACTGAAATACCGGCGAATCGTGACCATCGA
>MPNF01000421.1 GCA_002238885.1 Alphaproteobacteria bacterium bin95
GCATCGACGACACCACGGGCGGCAATGCCGGCGTCGAGCCGCGCATGGGCGTGATGTATGACGAGATGGTGACGAAGCGCGGCTACAGCCTGGAGCGCTATGCGGACCTGGTCTCGACCAACGCCGCGAAGATCATGGGCCTCTGGCCGCGCAAGGGCGCGCTGGCTCCCGGCTCCGACGCCGACATCTGCGTGCTCGACCCCGAGGCGCGCGGCACCGTCCGCGCCGAAGACCTCCACGAAGCCGACTACACCCCCTGGGAAGGCCACGCGATCACCGGCTGGCCCGCCATGACAATCCTGCGCGGGAAGGTGATGGTGGAGGACGGCAAGTTCCACGGCGAGCCGGCAGACGGCAAGTATCTCAAGCGCGCGGTGCCGGAGGCGGTGAGGGAGGGGCCGGGGGTGTAGGGGGCCGTGTCATGCTCATGCACGACCCGCCCATCCCGGCGGCGTGGTCCGGCGGCAATGTCTCCAGCCGCCCGGATTAACAGTGACCGAAGCCGCGAAGGGCGTTGCGGTGTCGCGCAATACGCTCTCCATGCTCCTCAACGGCCGCCTCGGAATTTCCCCCGAAATGGGGATACGGCTTTCGGGGGCAGCCCGGAAAGCTGGCTGCTCCAGCAGATGTAATACGACCTCTGGCAGGCGAAGGCGAATCGCGGACAGGTCGCCATTCGCAGATTCGCCGCGTGACCCGCGCCGCCGCCCGGATGCCTGCCATTTCTCCCGCTTGACTGGCAGGCGCATTCCGGGAAGGCTGGCGGCGTAGCGAACAGAAACCGGTCTCTGGTGAAGTATTACGATGACATTCATCCAAAGTCTGAACTTGCCTGGCTTGCTATCCTTCCCACCGGATGCGGAGCCGCTTGCACTTGAGCCATTGAATGTTGTTATTGGCCCCAATGGTTCCGGCAAATCTAATTTGATTGAGGCATTCGAGATTTTACGAACATTATCCACAGATTTTGGCACTGTTTTTCGAGAAGGCGGCGGATCTTCCCAATGGTTTTGGAAAGGAAATGATTTTGAATACTTAGCAAAGATTGAGTTAGTGAAAGGTGCAGATTTTATGCACGAACTCCCGATATCTTATCGTCTTGAGTTTATGGATATGGCCAATCGGCCTTGGATTTACTGCGAGGAAATTGAAGGAATTCAATTTGAACCTGATAGCGATAAACAGACTCTTTATTATCGCTACAGGAGTAGAGAGGCGACAATCAGAGTCCAAGACTTTGGATCAAAGACTGCTTCATATCAGAATTTGGGAGGTAAGGACGTAACAAACGAGCAATCAGTTTTCTCGCAACGCCGTGATCTACTGCTATATCCAGAACTTACTTGGCTGGGACGCCAATTTTCATCAATACAGACATTTAGAGAATGGTCATTCGGTCGGAATACGGCCTTGCGGAAGCCGCAACCAACTGACCTTCCAGATGACCAACTCCTTCCCGATGCTAGCAATCTGGCAGTGATTTTGAACGGCGTCGAGCAGTCTGGAGAAAAGTGGAATCGTTTCAACGAATTGTTGAAGAAATTTTTCCCGCGATTCAACCGCATGACTACCCGAACGTCCGGTGGAGCTATACAATTTTATTTGCATGAACTCGATTTCGATAAACCCATTCCGGCAACTCGAATATCGGATGGAACGCTCCGATTTGTCGCTATGTTGGCAGTTCTACTGTCGCCGAATCCTCCGCCGCTGGTGTGCATCGAGGAGCCGGAATTGGGACTGCACCCGGACGCGGTGATGCTGATGGGCGATGTGTTGAAGGAGGCTTCCGAACGGATGCAGCTCGTGGTGACGACCCATTCAAACGCGCTGGTTTCAGCCTTCAGCGACCGGGCGAACGCCGTCGTGACCTGCGAACGGCCCGACGCAGGCACGGTATTGCGCCGTCTCGACCCGAACGAACTCGCCGACCTGCTGGAAGACCATACGCTCGGCCATCTCTGGCGGCAGGGGGAGCTGGGCGCCAATCCGTGAGCGTCGTCACGATCTATATGGAGGGCGGAGGCGACGACGATGAGCGGCAAGCTGCTTTGCGCACGGGTATGGAGAGTTTTCTACAGCGCGGAATGGCCGACGGAGCGTCGAGCCTGCGCGTTGTCCCTTGCGGCGGCCGGAGCGACGCCTTTGCCCGCTTCCGCCGGGCGGTAGTGGGAGGGCAGGATAGAGTCGCCGTTCTTCTGGTCGATTCTGAGCAACGGGTGACCGTTGCGACAGCCCGCGCTCATCTTCTGCAACGTCCGGAAGACGGATGGGACCTGAGCTTCGCTACCGAAGACCGGGTCCACCTGATGATCCAGACCATGGAAACCTGGATCGTGGCCGATGGCCAGGCATTGGCTCTCTATTACGGCGAAGGGTTCGATCAGGATCAATTGCCAGATACGGACGATCTCGAAGCGGTAAGGAAACAATCGGTCCTCAACGCCTTGAAGAGGGCGACGGAGAGTTCCGCCCGCAAACGCTTTCATAAGGTCTGGCATGCCCGCGACATGCTCGCGAAAATAGACCCGGAAACGGTGCAGACACGCTGCCCGGCTTGCCGGCGCCTGTTCGAGACGCTGGCGAAGGAAATTGGGCGGCGATAGCTGGGGACGGAGCGCCTCTTCCTCCGGCTGCTGTCCGTCGCCCTCGAAAAATCTCCCCGCAGGGGTTGAAATTGCGCATTGTTCGTATTATGTTCCATTCCGTGCACAGCGATAGGAACCCGGCGGCGGGCGCGGCCAGTGGGTTTTTCGGCCCCTTTCCGGGGAACAGGTGAAGTGCGCCCTGGGCCCGCCTCGCGCGTGCGGGCGCAGGCGCAATCAGGCGCGCGAACCGCGCCGGCGCTAACGCGCGCGGGCGGGCGCGCGATACGCGCGGCAAGGGGTCCCGCCGCTCGGGCGCCGGGCCAGCGGCGACGAGGGAATGGAGGAGAACGGAACGCGATGGAGGAACGGTATGCGGGAACGGGACGGCAAGGCGCCGGCGGGGGCATGGCGGTCATGACATCGCATGACAGAACATGACAATTCATCACTAGTGTCCGGTTGAGTTGCGGGATTTTGGAGAAAAGTGGTTTGAGATCAGTTTGTTATGGATGATTTCGGGTGGTGTCGATTTTTGTCGAGCCTCGGTCGGACTGGGAGTTCCTTGGCGATGGTCCATGGTGGTCGTTTCCTGCGGAGGAGCGGCCATGTCGGGACAGACGCTTTTTTCTCAGACGATGGATTTCCTGCCCTGGACC
>MPNF01000422.1 GCA_002238885.1 Alphaproteobacteria bacterium bin95
TTCGATAGCGAGGATCGATGAGTCCGCGATCTCGTTCAACATCGCGCCGCACTCCTGCGCGGCTCCCGGCTCGGCCGTTCCGGACACATTAGCGCTGCTGGGATCGAGCGCGGCTTGGACTTGCGCTTAAGCGCAGAAGGGAGAGCAGTCGGTCCCGGACCAAGAAAGAACGAGATGTCGGGGGAGGAGCGACGCGCGGCCACCGCGACGCTGTTGCTGCCCGACTTCGAGAGCCCGCCGAGCCGGCGCCGCGCAACGGCGCTGCGGGCCGCGGGTAACCCGGGTGTCGGAAGGGGAGGACTCAGGGTTAGGCCGCCGCGACCTCGACCAGCGTATCCGAGAAGGTAGGCGCGTTGCCGTAGTCGGCGAAGGCCGGCGGGGTGACCGCGTTCACCGTGCAGCCGTTGCGGCTGCCCTTCACCCAGTAGCCCATGGGTGCGACGACGACGCCGGGCCGGGCATCTTCGCTGATCTCGGCCACCGCATGGAAATCGCCGCGGTCGTTGAACACCCGGACTTCGCTGCCGCCGGCGATGCCGCGTTCTTCGGCGTCCGCCGGATGAATGACGATAATCTGCTCACCGGCGTGATGCAGCTGGGTGCGCAGGTTGCCGTAGGACGAGTTCAGGAAGGCGTGGCTCTTGGGCGAGATCATGTTGAGCGGGTAGCGGGCCGCGAGCGCGGGATTGGTATCGGGGGACTCCTTCTGCGGGATGAAATCCGGCAGTGGATCGAGCGGCTCGCCGGACTGTTCGGCAAAGTAGCCCTGGCGGAACAGGGGCAGCACCATATTGCCGCCCGCGGCCATGGAGGATTTGAACTCGACCTTGCCGGACGGCGTCGGGAAATTGCCTTCGCGATGGGGCACGAAATCGTCCGGCGAGCCGACCTTGAGGCGCGCATATCCGGTCTTGCGCAGGCCGGCGAGATCGATGCCGTCGAGCACCGGGTTCTCCCAGTCGAGCGCATCCAGGGCCATTTCCTCGTCGCTGCGCTGCCAGTAGGGGTCGTCGAAGCCCATGGCGCCGGCGAGGCGCCGGAACAGCTCGGTGTTCGGCACCGCCTCGCCGCGCGGTTCGATCGCCGGCTCGTTCAGCGTGAGATACAGGTGGCCCCAGGAGAACATGAGATCGAACTGTTCGAGCTGGGTCGTTGCCGGCAGGACGATATCGGCGTAGCGCGCGGTATCGGTGATGAAATGCTCGCTGACCACCGTGAACAGGTCGTCGCGCGCCAGGCCGCGCAGCACCTTCTCCTGCTCGGGCGCGACCACGGCGGGGTTCGAGTTGTAGACGAACAGCGAGCTGATCTTCTGCTCCAGTTCGCCGGTCAGCGCCGGGCCGATGCGCCACTGGTTGATAACCGGCGTGCCTTCGGGAATCCAGTCGGGGCGGCTGAGATCGTCCCATTTCAGCGGGAAGGCCCAGATCGGCATGTGCAGGATGCCGCCGCCGCAATGGCGCCATGAGCCGACCAGGCCGGGCAGGCAGGCCATGGCGCGCACGGCGTTGCCGCCCGAGGCGTTGCGCTCGATCGCGACGCCCATGCGGATGACCGACGGCTGCGTGACGGCGAATTCGCGGGCCAGCTTCCTGATGTCGTCGGTGGAGAGCCCGGTGATCGCCGCCACACGGCTCGGCGTGAAGTTGGCTGCGCGGGCCTTCAGATCCTCGTAGCCGACGGTGTAATTCGCGACATAGTCATGGTCGACCAGGTCCTCGGCGATGATGACGTTGATCATGCCGAGCGCCAGGGCGGCGTCGGTGCCGGGCTTGATGGCGAGGTGCCAGTCGGCCCGCTTGGCCGTCCTGGTCGCGACCGGATCGATGACCACCACCTTGGCGCCGCGTCGCTGGGCCTCGGCGATGAACGGCCAGTGGTGCAGGTTGGTGCTGATCGTGTTGATCGCCCACAGGACGATGTAGCGGGAGTGGACGAAGCTCTCCGGGTCGACCGCCGGGGTCGGGCCGCAGGTCATGAAGAAGGCGGTGATGGCGGCGGAATCGCAAAAGGTGCGCTCGGCCACCGTCGCGCCCAGCCTGTTGAAAAAGGCGTCGCCGGCGTTCAGCCCGTTCAGGATGCCCTCGGTGCCGAGATAGCTGTAGGGCAGAATTGCGGCCGGCCCGTCGCGGTCGATGATTCCTTTCCAGCGGCCGGAAATTTCCTCGAGCGCCGCGCTCCAGCTTATCGCCTCGAATTTCCCGTCGCCCTTGGCGCCGGTCCGGCGCAGCGGGGTGAGCACACGGTTTTCGCTGTAGACCCGGTTCTCGTAGTCGTTGACCTTGACGCACAGGCCGCCCCGCGTGAACGGGTGGTCCGGGTTGCCGCGCACGTTGACGACTTCGCCGTCGACGACCGTAGTCAGCATCGCGCAGGTGTCGGGGCAATCGTGCGGACAGGCGCTGAAGACTGTCTTTTCGGCCATTGAATTTCTCCATCACTCGAGCGCGAAACGAATTTTCGCAGCAAAGGTGGCACCAAAAGCTATCGCGTCACGGCGCCCGCCGGCATTACGGGGCATTGCTGTCCCGTTACATTCTCTTGCTCTTGTTGCGTAAGCCTCCGGCGTAGGCCGCCTGTCGCTATTGCCGGGGATCGGGGAGATTTCGCGCTCGGAAGTGGGCGCGCCTTAAGTGTCCACTAAAGTTAAGTGGACACTTGTGCGGATGTCGGACGGAGCGGAGCAGTCGGGCGCCGGGGGCGACGGTCGGGTTCGCCGTCGTCGCCGTCGCTGGAGCGAAGCGCGGAAGCGCCGGATCGTGGCGGAGAGCTACCAGCCCGGGGTTTCGGTATCGGTCGTGGCGCGCCGGCACGACGTGAACGCGAACCAGGTCTTCGGTTGGCGGCGCCAGTATCGGGAACTGGCGCGTGTGGTGGGTGGCTTCGTCCCGGTGGTTGTCTCGTCGACGGAGGGTGCGGAGCCGGCGAAGCAGTTGCCGGGGCCGACGGATGTCGGCCCCTCGCACCCTGGCCGCATCGAGATTGCGCTTGCGGACGGCTCGCGTGTGACGGTCGACCGGGATGTGGACGCGGCCGCGCTGTCGCGGGTGCTCGGGGTTCTGGAGCGGCGATGATCCCGGTTCCGAGCGGGGCGCGGGTCTGGCTTGCGACCGGCGTGACGGACATGCGGCGCGGGATGAACACGCTGGCGCTTCAGGTCCAGCAGGGCCTGGGCCGCGATCCGCATGCGGGCGACCTCTTCATATTTCGTGGACGTAAA
>MPNF01000423.1 GCA_002238885.1 Alphaproteobacteria bacterium bin95
CCCGCCAGACGGCCACATTCCGGATCGCCGGTCCGTAATGGCCGGTGGAGCAGGCGCACACACTCGCAATCCGCTCCGGCTCCCTGGCGGCCGTGAACAGGCAGGTCGTGCCGCCGAGCGACTCGCCTACCAGGTGGAAGCGCTCGAAACCGGCCGCGTCTGCAACCGCCATGATGTCGTCCGCAAGCCCGTCGAAGGACCAGCGGTGGCCAGCTCCCGGCAGGGTCGAGCGCCCGAAGCCGCAAAGATCGAAGCGCGCGATTCGGAACCGGTCGATCAGGCCCGGCAGCCAGCCGGACCAGATGTCGCAATCCACGGCGACGCCGTGGCAGAACAGCACGGCCTCGCCGGGCGCGTTCCAGGGCGGCACGAGGTCCACCGTTTCCATATGGAGCGCGTAACCGTTTCTCTGAAGCATGGTCATGCCAGCCATGAAACGCACTTGCCCCCGGCTTGTCAAAACCGGGCGGGATGGCCTCGCCTTAACAGTGTTTTGGAGGCGTTCTGAGCCCTACATATCCTTGTATTTCCGGCATCCCGTGCCGCATTTGCAAGGATGATACCGCAGCAGACGGTCAAGACCGCGCTGGCCGAACCGGTCGCTCAAATGCGAGCGTGCGTCTATCCCGATAGCTGAGCACGCGCCGAACCGGGGTCGCGGCACCCGGTGAAACGCACTTGCCCCCGGCTGGTCGAAACCGGCTACGATGAGCCCGCCATGGCAGTGCTCGAAGTCGAAATCTGGCGCGGGGGCGAGGACGGCGCCTGGCGGCGCTACTCCGTGCCGCACGAGGCGAACCAGACCGTGCTTGACGTTGTGACCCACGTGCAGCGCCATATCGACCCCTCGCTCGCCTACCGTTTCGCCTGCCGGGTGGGCATGTGCGGTTCCTGCGCGATGACCGTCAACGGCCGCCCGCGCTGGACCTGCCGCACTCATGTCTCGCTGGCCGCCCGCAAGGGCCGGGTGCGGATCGGGCCGCTGCGCAACCTGCCGGTCATCAGGGACCTCGCCGTGGACATGGCGCCCTTCTTCGAGAAGTGGCGCGACGCAGAGGCGCGCTTCGTCCCTGCCGCGGAGCCCCCGGACGCGCCGGTCCGCCCGGACGAGCCCGAGCGCAAGGCCGCCGACGCGGGCATCGAGTGCATCAATTGCGCCGTCTGCTACGCCGCCTGCGACAGCGTAGCCTGGAACCCGGACTATCCGGGGCCGGCCGTGCTCAACCGCCTCTGGACACTGGTGAACGACCGGCGCGACGGCGACCGGGACGGCCATCTGGATGCCGCCGGGGCGGGTTGCCACCTCTGCCGCAGCCACCAGGAGTGCGCCAACGCCTGCCCGACCGGCCTGAACCCGACCGCCGCCATCGCCGGTCTCAAGCGCGAGGTCTTCCGCCGCGCGCTCGGCGGCCGGACACGGGAACGGCAGCAATGAAGGAAGCCTGGCTGTTCGCGGCCCAGCGCCTCTCGGCGATGGTGCTGGCCCCGCTGGTGCTGCTGCATCTGGGCACCGTCCTCTATGCGGTCCGGGGCGGGCTCTCGGCCGACGAAATCCTGTCGCGCACCGAGGGCAGCCTGTTCTGGGGCGCGGTCTATGGGCTGTTCGTGCTGGCGGCCGCCGTGCATGCGCCCATCGGCCTGCGCGCCGTGCTGAGCGAATGGTGCCGGTGGCGCGGCGCGGGGCTCGACATCGCCATGGGGCTGTTCGGCCTGCTGCTGCTGGCGCTCGGCCTGCGCGCCGTAATGGCGGTGCTGTGAGACGCGGACCCTGGTGGGCCTTCCTGCTGCACCGGCTTTCCGGCGTGGCGCTTGCAGTATTCCTGCCGTTCCACTTCCTGGTGCTCGGCCTCGCCGTGGAGCGCGCCCGGCTCGACGGCGTGCTCGACTGGACGGACAACCCCTGGGTCAAGCTCGCCGAGGCGGGGCTGGTCGTGCTGCTGGCGCTCCACCTGACGGGGGGCCTGCGCCTGTTGCTGCTTGAGTTCGGCCGCTGGTCCGACCGCCAGCAGTCGCGGATCGCGGTGGCGGGCGGTCTCGCGCTGCTGGCCGGCTTCGGATTTCTGGCGGCCGCCTTCGCATGATCGAGCGCCTGGACCGGGACATACTGATCCTCGGCTCCGGCGGCGCTGGGCTGTTCGCGGCGCTGCACGCCTACCGCGCCGACCCGGCGCTCGACATCGCCATCGCCGCCAAGGGCCTGCTCGGCAAGAGCGGCTGCACCCGCATGGTGCAGGGCGGCTACAATGTGGCGCTTGCGCCGGGCGACAGCGTCGAGCGCCATTTCATGGACACCATCGAGGGCGGCGCCTGGATCAACCACCAGGAGCTCGCCTGGACCCTGGTCGAGGGCGCGGTGGTGCGCATCCGGGAGCTCGAGGACGAGGTCGGCTGCTATTTCGACCGCAACCCCGACGGCAGCATCCACCAGAAGGCGTTTGCCGGGCAGACCTTCGACCGCACCGTCCACAAGGGGGACCTGACCGGCATCGAGATCGTCAACCGGCTGATGGAGCAGGTCTGGGCGCGGGCGGTGACGCGGCTGGAGGAGCACCGGGCGGCGGCGCTGATCCCCTCCCGCGACGGCTCCAGGCTCGCCGGCGTGCTGCTGATCGACATTCGCACCGGCGCGCTGCGCTTCGTGCGGGCGAAGGCCGTGCTTCTCGCCACCGGCGGCGGCCCCACCATGTACCGCTACCACACGCCGTCGGGCGACAAGACCTGCGACGGCATGGCGATGGCGCTGGAGGCGGGCCTTGCGCTGCGCGACATGGAGATGGTGCAGTTCCACCCGACCGGGCTCTATGCCGGCCCCGGCACCCGCATGACCGGCACGGTGCTGGAGGAGGGCCTGCGCGGCGCCGGCGGCTACCTGCTCGGCGGCGACGGCACGCGCTTCATGGAGCGCTACGACGACCGCCTGGAGCGCGCCACCCGCGACATCGTCAGCCGCGCCATGGCGAGCGAGATGCGCGCCGGCAACGTGACGGAGAACGGCGGGCTTTACATCTCGATGGCCCATCTCGGCCCCGAGTCGGTGGCCGAGCGCTTCAAGGGCATGGTCGAGCGCTGCCGGGACTGCGGCTTCGACCTTGCGGGCGGGCTGGTGGAGGTGGTGCCGACGGCGCATTACATGATGGGCGGCGTCGCCTTCGAGCCCGACACGACGACCGCCATGCCGGGCCTCTATGCCGCCGGCGAGGACACGGGCGGCGT
>MPNF01000424.1 GCA_002238885.1 Alphaproteobacteria bacterium bin95
CCTGTCCGAAATTGCCGATGCGACAGTCGAATCTCTGCTGGCGGCGACCCTGGACGAGTTCGCGGAGCGGCACGGCGCCTTTCCGGGCACCAGCTTTGCCATCCTGGCCTACGGAAAATGGGGAAGCAGAGACCTTACGTTGGGTTCCGACCTGGATATGGTTGCCGTTTACGATGCGCCAGCGGAGGTAACGCATTCGGACGGTCCGAAGCCTTTGTGGGCGTCGACTTATTTCAACCGGCTGATGCAACGCCTGCAAACCGCGATCACGGCCCAGACGGGAGAAGGAAGACTTTTCGAGATCGACCTGCGTCTCAGACCGTCGGGAAATGACGGGCCGCTTGCCATCCATGCCGACGGTTTCGACCGCTACCAGAAGGAGGATGCCTGGACCTGGGAGCACATGGCGCTCGTTCGTTCTCGCGTCGCGATCGGTCCGCCGGAACTGGCGGCGCGACTGGACGCCATACGCATGGAAGCCCTGGCGAGGCCTCGCCACGGCCTGCGCCGCACTGTCCGTGAAATGCGCGCGAAGATGGCGGCACAACGCACAACAAACGAGCCGTTCGACCTGAAGCACCGCCCTGGCGGCCTGATCGATCTGGAGTTTCTGGCGCAGTATCTGGTGCTGAAACATACCGCCACCCATCCACCTATCGCGGAACGCTCGGCCGCTGCAGTCTTCCACGCCGCGGGCACCGCCGGGTTCGAGAGCGGCCCCGCCCCGTGGGAAGAGCTGGCAGCGACAGCCCGGCGGCTGGCTGGCCTGCAAGCCCTCTTCCGGCTGTCGGGCACGTCTCCGCCGGACCGGATGCCGGCGCTCGCCCGACTTGCAGCAGAGCTGTGCGACTGCGCCGATTTCGAGGGCGTGCAGAACCGGATAGAGGAAGACGGCGCTCTGACACGTCGGTTCTTCCGGCATCATCTCGAAGAAAGGTAGAACGAATGGCCCTGAATATCGGCGATCCCGCCCCGGATTTCAGCCTGCCCGCCGACGGCGAAAACAGTGTCGCGCTCCGGGATTTCCGGGGCCGCAAGCTGGTGCTGTATTTCTATCCGAAGGACGACACGCCCGGCTGCACGACCGAGGCCCAGGCATTTCGGGACGCTTCCGACGACTTCGACCGGGCCGACGCCGCAATCCTGGGCATCTCTCCGGACAAGCCGGCAAGACACGACCGTTTCAAGGCGAAGCATGGCCTGCCCTTCAAACTCGGGTCGGACGAGGACCACTCGGTAGCGGAGGCCTACGGGGTGTGGGTCGAGAAGCGCATGTACGGCCGCGTCTATATGGGTATCGAGCGCTCGACCTTCCTCATCGACGAGGACGGCCGGATCGCGCGCATCTGGCGCAAGGTACGCGTCAAGGGCCACGCCCAGGCAGTGCTCGACGCACTTACCGGCGATTGAAGCCGCCGGCCAAGAGCAACAGCTTCGCACCGACCATGAAGGCCGCGCACACCAGGCCGATATCCGCGAGACCGGCACCGGCGTCGATTGCGCGCCCGAATGCCGCCGGCGCAAGCGCGCTCGAGAACACCATCAGCACAAAATAAACCGAGCGGATCGCGCCCAGGTGACCGACTCCGTAAACCTCCGCCCAGATGGCGCCCAGCAGGGTCTGCGTCACGCCGCCCGACATGCCGAGAAATGCCATGAAGAGGAACGCGATCCAGGTCGCCGTACCCGACGACAGGGTGAGGCACGCGGCTATCAGCGGCAATAGCAGCGCCGGCAACAGGGCGCGCGCGCCGAAGCGGTCGATTGCCGGACCCATGGCAAGCGATGTTGCGACCTTGACGACCGCGAAGGCGCTGAAAGCGGCGGCCACGAGCTTCATGTCCCAGCTCCGCTCTGCGGCCAACGGGACAATGTGAAAGGCGAACCCCGTGGACACGAAGGCAGGCACCAGCACCGCCGGCAGGGTCAGCAGGAACCGCCGGTCGCGAAACAGCATGCTCCAGGCTCCGGAGCGGGCGGACCCGGAGCGGGCGGGCGCCGGCATCCTGGGAAGCAGCAGCATGGCCGACGGCAATATCGCGACGATCAGCAGGATCGAGGCCGCCCACCAGACTTCGCGCCACCCGAGCCAGGCCGCAGCCGCCACGGCGACCGGCGGCAGCAAGGCTTCGCCCAACGGATGCCCGAGCATGACGATGCTCAGCGCCTTGCCGCGGTTCCCCTCGAAATGCCGCGCGGTCGCGGTATGGGCTGTATGGGTGACGAGCCCCTGGCCGAAGAAGCGCAGGCCGCACAATGCCGCCGTCAACAGGATCGCATTGGCCGCACTCGCCATGAGAGCACAGGCGCCGGCGAGACCGGCGAGGGCGAATGCCGCGTAGCGGCGAAGCGTAATGCGGTCGATTGCACGTCCTGCGAATGCGAACGCCGCACCGCTGAGCAGCGTCCCGACCATGTAGAGCGAACCGAAGCCCGCATGGTCAAGCCCGAACTCGGTGCGAATCGGCGCGCCGAACAGCCCGATATAGAAGGTCTGGCCAAAGCTGGAAAAACAGGCGAGCAACAGGCCGAACCCGAGAAACGGCGCGTTCGCGACGACGAAACGGAAATAGGAGACCAAGGACCTGACCGGTTGTGTCGGGGGCGTCGACAAGCCATAACCGGCCCGCTGGCAAAATGTAACGAGGAAACGGGCGCCGCTCCATGTCGTACTCCGAATCGCTGTTCGATCTCACCGGCGAGGTCGCCGTCGTCACGGGCTCTACCAAGGGCATCGGCAAGGCTATTGCCTGCCGCATGGCCGAGGCCGGCGCCAATGTCGTGGTGTCTTCGCGCAAGGCCGACGCCTGCGAGGCCGTGACGGCCGAAATCAACGAAAAATGGGCGCGCAACGGGGCCGAGGCCATCTCCTGCCCTACTCATGTCGGACACAAGGAGGAGCTGCAGAATCTGGTCGATTGCGCCGTCAAACGCTGGGGCAAGCTTACCATCGCCGTGCCCAACGTCGCGGCGAATCCCTATTACGGACCGATAGCCGGAATACCCGACTCCGCGTTCGACAAGATCATGGAGACGAATATCCGCTCCACCCACTGGCTGTGCACACTCGCGCTGCCGCATATGGAGGCCGCCGGCAGGGGATCGATCATCATCATCGCGTCGATTGCGGGCCTGAAGGGCAATACCACGCTCGGGGCCTACGCGATCTCGAAGGTTGCGGAGCACCAGATCGCCCGCAATATCGCCGTGGA
>MPNF01000425.1 GCA_002238885.1 Alphaproteobacteria bacterium bin95
CGCGCGCCACCAGACCGCCGACCCGATGTTCTTCGAGAGCTTCGGCCTCGATATCGCCGAGGCGCGGGTCGTCTGCGTCAAGTCGCGGGGCCATTTCCGCGCGGGCTTCATGCCCTGGTTCCCGCCCGCGCAGGTCTTCGAGGTCGATACGGCCGGGCTCACCTCCCCGGTGCTGGACCGCTTCCGATGGCAAAGGCTGCCGCGTCCGGTCTTTCCGCTGGACGAAGGCGCCGATTGGACCCCGCCGCCCTGGTGAGGGGCCGCCCGCCGCGATTGCGGCGGGGCGTCCGACGCCCTATCGTGCAAGCCATGCGGGGCTTGGCGGTCTACGCCCGCCCGGCCATCCATTGCAGGAGAAGGAAGCACCCATGCAGTTCCGAAAACTTCTGATCGGCTGCGCGTTCGCCAGCTTGGCCGCAGTTCCTGCCTGGGGGCAAGGCGGGATGCTTACCGTCGGCCTCAAGGCAGAGCCGTCCTCCGTCGACCCGCACTACCACAATCTCGGCCCGAACAACTCAATGGCGGCGCATTATTTCAGTCGCCTGGTCGAGCAGGACGAACGGCTTCGATTGCTGCCGGGCCTCGCCGTGTCTTGGAAGCCGGTCGGCGACACGACCTGGGAGTTCAAACTGCGCGAGGGCGTGAAGTTCCATGACGGCTCGGACTTCAACGCGGACGATGTGATGTTCACCATCGAACGCGCGCCCAATGTGCCCAAGTCGCCGTCTAGCTTCGGCACCTATCTCAAAGGCAAGACCTTCACCAAGGTCGATGATTTTACCATCCAGGTCTCTACCGAGCGGCCCTATCCGCTAATGCCGGTCGATATGGCGCAGGTTCCAATCATTTCCGCCGACGTGGGCGCCGACGTCACCACGGCCGACTTCAACTCCGGCAAGGCGGCCATCGGGACCGGTCCCTTCCGCTTCGTCGAGTGGGTGCCCGGCGACCGGCTGGTGATCGAGCGCAACGAGCACTATTTCGATGCAAAGCCGGAATGGGAAAAGATCGTCTTCAAGCCGATCAAGTCCGGCCCGGCGCGGGTCGCCGCGCTGCTCGCGGGCGATGTGGACTTCATCGACAATATTCCGCCCATCGACATTCCGCGCCTGAAAGGCGACGAGAACGTGCAGCTCAGCCAGGGCGTTTCCAGCCGGGTGATCTACCTGCACATGGACCAGTACCGGGAGAATTCGCCCTTCGTGAAGGCGAATGGCGGCGGCGACATCAAGAACCCGCTTCTGGACGTGCGCGTCCGCAAGGCGATCTCCAAGGCCCTCAACCGCGACGCCATCGTGGACCGGGTCATGGAAGGCGTCGCCATCAAGGCCGGACAATTGCTGCCGGAGGGCTTCTTCGGCGTCACGCCCAACCTGAAACCCGAGCCCTACGACCCCGAAGGCGCCAAGGCGCTGCTGGCCGAAGCAGGCTATGCGGACGGGTTCGAACTCACAATCCACGGCCCCAACGACCGCTATATCAACGACGCCAAGATCTGCGAGGCGGTCGCCCAGATGTTGACCCGCATCGGCATCAAGACGGCGGTCGAGACCATGCCCAAGGCGGTCTATTTCCGGCGTGCGAGCCGCGGCGGACCGGACAACTCGCCGGAGTTCAGCTTCATCCTCGTTGGCTGGGGCTCGGGCACGGGCGAGTCGTCATCGCCGCTCCGTTCCCTGATTCACACCTATGACAAGGACCGCGGCTTCGGCGCATCCAACCGGGGCCGGCATTCCGACGCCGAGGTGGACACGCTGATCGAGGACGCGCTCGCCACGGTGGACGACGATGCGCGCCTCAAGCTGCTGCAGGAGGCCACGGAGCTCGCCATCGGGCGCAACCAGGGAATCATCCCGACCCACTACCAGGTCAACACCTGGGCCGGGAAGAAGGGCCTGTCCTACACTGCGCGGGCGGATGAGCGCACCATCGCCATGGGCGTGACCTCCGACAAGTAACGCGGGAAATGCGGGCGGCGGCGCTGCTGCCGTCCGCGCCCTGCGGGAGCGCCGAGGCCCCATGACCGTCTTCATTATCCGGCGGCTGATGCAGAGTTCGGTCGTCGTTGCGGTGATGTCGCTGCTGGTGTTCGTTGGCGTCAACATCGTCGGCGACCCGGTGGACATGCTCATCAACCCGGAGGCAGACCAGGCCGAGATCGAGCGCGTGATGCGCGACCTCGGCCTCGACCGCCCGGTGCATGAGCAATACGGCTATTTTGTCGTCAACGCGCTCCAGGGCGACCTCGGCAAGTCCTTCATCTTCGGCGAGCCGGCGCTGCAGCTGATCGTGCAGCGCATGCCGGCTACCTTCGAGCTCGCGATCGCGGCGCTCCTGATCGCTGTAGTGCTCGGTATTCCGCTCGGCGTCCTCGCAGGGCTGAGACCCGAGGCGAAGTCGTCCAAGGCGATCATGGCCGGCTCGATCCTCGGCTTCAGCCTGCCCAGCTTCTGGGTGGGCATCATGATGATCATGCTGTTCGCCGTGATGCTGGGCTGGCTGCCCTCGACAGGACGGGGCGACACCGTGCCCTTCCTCGGCATGCAGGTCAGCTTCCTTACCTGGGACGGCCTTCAGCATCTGCTGCTGCCGGCGATCAACCTGTCGCTCTTCAAACTCTCGCTCGTTATCCGGCTGGCGCGCGCCGGCACGCGCGAAGTCGTCCACCAGGACTACATCAAGTTCGCGCGCGCCAAAGGCCTGCATGAGAGCCGGGTGGTGCTGGTCCACCTGCTCAAGAACATCATGATTCCGGTCGTGACCGTGCTTGGCCTCGAATTCGGCGGGCTGGTGGCTTTCTCGGTGGTGACCGAGACGGTGTTCGCCTGGCCCGGCATGGGCAAGCTCATCATCGATTCCCTGCACGAGCTCGACCGGCCCGTGGTGGTTGCATACCTAATGATCGTGGTGCTGATGTTCGTCATCATCAACCTGCTGGTCGATATCGTCTATTCGGTCCTCGACCCCCGGGTCCGCCTACAGGATGCCCGCGCATGACCGCCGGAACCGACAGGCAGGTAGAGGCCGTCGCCGTCGAGACACCGTTCCGCCGGTTCGCCTCGGACTTTTTCGAAAGCCGCATCGCAACGGTCGCGCTGGCGGTGTTCGCGGCGATCGCCTTCATCGCGGTCTTTGCGCCCTGGATCGCGCCGACCGACCCTTACGACCTCGCCCAGGTTAGCGTGCTGGACTCGCACATGCCGCCT
>MPNF01000426.1 GCA_002238885.1 Alphaproteobacteria bacterium bin95
GCGGGGAACCCGCTGATCTCCGCGTGCCTGTGGATGATGGCCTCGTCCTTCGCCAGATAGACGCAGAAGGTCTTGTCCGCGGCGACGAAGCTCTCCACCCACTGGATATCGGGCCCGAGCTCGGCCAACGCCTCGTTCGACTTCGCGACCGCCTCAGCCAGCTGCTGCCGCTCCAGCGTCCCGACCTCGGGAATGTCGCGTTCGATGATGAATCTGTTGAGCGCCATGGTGGTCCTCCCGTCTTCCGGTTCGTGCCAGCCGCGCTCAAGCGCGCGGCGCATGGGCAGATTAGCGCAACTTAGCCTAACTTACCCTTGTCTCCGCCCCGGCCACACACCAACGCAAGGGCACGAGAGTCGAGCCAGCAGAACGAAGCTCCCACGCCCTCGCACGATATGTAGAGAAGTTTTCAAGAAAACACATCGCCGGGAAATCCAACCGAAACTAACTCAGCTTGCGTTCCCTCCATTTTCTGCAACGCGCTGGCAAGTTCGAAAGGACGATCCGAGATGAAGCGCGCCCCACTCGAAACAAACACGTTGCAGTCCGCCACCCCTTCCTCTCTACGGCTCGGTGTTTTCATCCAGTATCCCCCCCTTGGTGCCCGAACTAAATCAGCTTCAGAGCCGTGCCATCGATCCACAACAACGTCAACCAATTGATTTTGCACCTCAAATTGCCTAATCGGCTTTACCGGCCTTGCATTCCCAATCCACTTACCGCGTTCACCTTCGTCTATACTCTTCCGATCACGCCTTCGAGCTAAAACCAAGTCCGCTCGCTTCCATTCGATCGGTGGCACACCGCTCCGAAGAAGCATTGACCTTTCGAAGCTTGGTAGATCATACAGCACCAACCCTGAATACACTTTTACCTCCAATCCTTTGGCTTCACAAAATGCCAGAATCTCCCTCCGATCCTGATCCGCCGTCGGTCTTGTCATCCTTCCCAACAGAGGAAATGCTAAGATTCCACCTTTCTTGCAGTAAAATGACGCCACGTCGATCCACTTGCGGTAATTTTCCGGATACCACGGGGGATCCAATACACAGACATCGAACGCCTCCGAAAATTCTGAACCGTCCAAAAGATTGATGTCATATGACAGATGAAAGACCTTCTTCTGATCTACATCCAAAGAACTGGAAATATCAATTAGAAGATTTCCCATTACGCCAGGACCCGAAGGCAAATGATCAACAAGTGTTGGCACACCAAACAAGCACACGCTGAGCCCTTCGGCCCACAGGATGTCGCTTATTGTTTTTCGGCAACGTCTTGAGAATCGCCACATGGACAGTGCAAAACTATCGAACTGGGCACAATCCAGCCTATTAACCAACAACTCTTGCTTAGCCCTCTTAACCCAACAATCTGTAATTTCTTTGTCTATTCTTGAAAATTCAGAGAGAGCGAATGTCGGGAACAACCCCTCGCAGTATTGAAATGCTTCACTCAGCCCATGGGTATTCTCCATAGCAGATCGACACAGCTTTTGGGCTTCCTCGAAGAATGCGGCTTCCAGATTGGACAATTGATTCTTCATATTATGCATTCTCAATGAAAATCAAAAGAACAGCCACAGAGCAAAGAGCGCATACCGATATAAGATAGAACCGATTTATTTTGTTACCCGCTAAGAGGCTTTTTCTTGGCCTCTTCCAAACTTCTCCTTTCTCATTTCTTCGATCTAGTTGGTCGGGCTGTTCGTACCGACTGTAAGCGGAGATTGTTTCTGTTAGTCCTGCTTGCCAGCCAATCATGTCATCCAGCTGCCGTTCGTATAATTCGTTGAATCGCACGGCTCCGCGGAGCATTTGATGATACATACCGTGATCAAGTATTTTGGCTGCATACAAAACAAAGGCCGCAACAAAACACAACAACGCTGCAACAGGAATTGATAGGCAAAGAATGGGAATGTCAAACGAGTACGTCAGATTGGTGCGATGAAGAACAATCGCGAGAGCGATAATAGTACCCGAAAGAGTCAAGCCGATTTGCCTCATCTTTATCGACAGATCGGCAAAGTGCATTTGTGTTTCGATTGAACGATGCCAAATCGCGAGTCGTTGCTCGTTATCCAATGATCGCTCAGGGCCTGTGTCGTCTTTACTCATTTAGCTGCCATGTATGTGGGCTGTTCTGCCGACATTTCTTGGAACCCCGAGAGTTTGGCTCCAAATTACGTTGAATGCTTGTGTGCTGCCCCTTTGATTTTCGTATCGGCAAGAAATCAACATCAAACGCCGCTTACACCCTTTCCGCCGATAACGAGCTTCTTCGCGTCGCATGGCGTCGCTAGGTATTTCCCAAGGCCTAGGGTCCGCATAATATTGGCAAGCGCACACGATGCAAGTCCCACCACTGTTGGTGCGAGGATCTGGGCAACTTTCGTCTTGTCGTGTCGGCGCGAGGTCTGCGACAGGTGCCGCTGTCTGGGAAGCGGCTCGATTTCCGGCGCGGCGAGTGGTTCTTAGGGTCGTTCAGAAGCGGGTACGGCTACTCGGCCGGACCGTACGGCGGCGCTGTGTCGTGGTTGCGAACGCGATGCAGCTGGAGCACGCCCTCGATCCGCCAAATGGGGCTCGCCGTAGTCTCGCAACACGCCCTGAGTGCCGTCGACCCAGCCGTCCAACCGGGTCATCCGGCCTTCGATCCGAGCCATCGGCCCATCCAGCCGGTCCATCTGGCCGTCGAACCGGTCTATCTGGCGGTTTATGTCGGCGCGCAGCCGCTCTTGGTCTTTCTTCGCTTCGCGGAGGCGGCCGGACAGGTCGTCGCGCCGGCCGTGCTGGCTTTGCCAGACCAGCCCGGCCAGCGCGGCGCCAATCGCCAGTATCGCGATCATCCCTAGCGTCACCGGTCCGTTCCCGTACCCGGAATACCGGAACGAGCCCTATACGGCCCCACAGGCCGCCGCAAACTGGGCCGTTCGGGCCGGCGGGAATGGCACGCTTTACAAGGTTCTCTATTTGTGCTCTTCGAGGTCCGCCCAACAGGGAGGCAATGACGTATATGCCGAAAGCCTATTCCCTCGACCTGCGCGAGCGGGTCCTTGAGGCGGCGGCGGAAGGGCTCACGGTGGCGGAAGCCGCCGCCCGGTTCCGCGTAAGCGTGCCCAGCATCGTCCGCTGGCGCCGGCTGGCGCGCGAGCGGGGCGATCCGCGCGGGAGGCCCTATGGCGGC
>MPNF01000427.1 GCA_002238885.1 Alphaproteobacteria bacterium bin95
GTCGCAACTGGTGTTCCGTCAAGCTGGCGAAGAAGCGCTCGACCAAGTTGATCCAGGAACTGTAGGTCGGCGTGAAATGGCAATGGAAGCGCGGGTGACGGAGCAGCCACTCTTTCACCTTCGCGGTTGCCCAGGAGCACGGGTGGCAACGAACCGGGAGACGCATTCAGGCGCAAGTCCAGAAGACTCTCTCGACGGTGGAGCGCCACTCCGAGTTCGGAATTGTATTTGTCTGGGCGCCCGGGAGCCACTCGGCCCGGACTCCATTCCGCGGGCTGAACGGTCGCCACATTCGAGACGTATCTCGGACAGAGATCGCTTCGGTCATTGATGCCAACGCACGCGCCTTGGGAAGCGCAGAGGATCCAATCCTGGTCCTGTCGCGCCTTCTCGGCATCGCGCGGCTCAGCAAGGACGCGCGCACTTATCTTTCCGAGTGCGTGCGATGGAGAGAGGAGAGCTCTACCGAGCGAACCTCATGATTGTTTTCACGCGTGCCGGTCGGTGTCTTCGTTTGATCTCCATAAATTGAACCGGCGCATCGGATACGACAGGGAGGCCTGGACCGCCATGGCCGCCGCCTCCATGCAGCCCGAGGACGACGATGCCGATGGCGGCGCCTGGCATTGAGACCATACCGTCCCGCACCCCGGACGGGCGGCCCTCAGAGACCTCCGTGCCGATTGCCCAGGCTGTCGATGATCGGGCAGTCCGGCCGGTCGTCGCCACGGCAGGCGTCGACCAGGTGGGCGAGCTCGTCATGCAGCGACTGCAGCCCGCGCTGCTTCTCCGCAATCTCCTCCAGCCGCTTCGTCGCAATGCGCTTCACATCGGCGCTGGACCGGTGCTGATCCTCGTAGAGGCTCAGCAATTCCCGGCATTCCCCGATTGAGAACCCGAACTCCCGCGCCCGGCGGATGAACACAAGCTTGCGCACCGCGCCGTCGTCATAGGTCCTGTATCCCGAATCCGTCCGGGACGGCGCCGAAACCAGCCCGATATCGGCGTAGTAGCGGACCGTCTTCACGGCCAAGCCCGCGGCCCTGGATGCAGTCGAGATATTCATCGCCGGTTCATTGACTTTCCAGTTACTGGAAACATTACATTGCCTCTCAGGATCCGCCAACCGGTGCTGCAATGACCGCCCTGACCGCAAACTTCGCTATCGACTGGCACTGCCGCCACACCTGGCGCCGGGCCTCGAAGAACACGGCATGGTGCCTGCTCGGGTGCGCCATCGGCGATTTCGGCACCATCGCCTTCTTCCAGTTCACCGGAATACCCTGGCCGACCATGGCGATCATGGTCCTCGCCATCGTGAACGGGCTGCTGACTTCCATCGCCCTGGAGACATTTATCCTCTCCCGTCAGATGGATTTGCGGACGGCCTTCCGCACCGCGATCGGAATGTCCTTCACCTCGATGATCTCCATGGAGGCCATGATGAATGCGGTGGACTGGGCGCTGACCGGCGGCGCGGTGCTGACCTGGTGGGTCGTGCCGATCATGCTGGCCGCCGGTTTCGTCACCCCGCTGCCCTACAATTACTGGCGTCTGAAGGCGCTCGGCAAGGCATGTCACTGAGGCGGGGCGCGATCCTGCTCGTCCTGGCCGCCGCCCTGGGCGTGGCGGGTTATTTCCATTTCGGCGGAGGGGAGGATGGTGCGGGCGGTGGCGCGCCGATCGCGTCGGTCAGCCTGCCGGGCACCCTCTCGGCGCGCGCGCAGGCCGGGCAGAAGACCTACGACGCCAACTGCGCGTCCTGCCACGGCCGGAACGCGGCCGGACAGGACGGGATCGCACCGCCGCTGGTCCACATCATCTACGAGCCCGGCCACCACGGCGACGAATCGTTCCAGCGCGCGGTCGCGCGCGGCGTCCGGGCCCACCATTGGCGTTTCGGGAACATGCCGCCGGTCGAGGGTCTGAGCCGCCGCGACGTCGCGGCGGTCGTCGCCTATGTCCGGGAACTTCAGCGGGCCAACGGCATCCGATGAAGGAGCGGTCATGAACGCGATCCTCCCGGCCCGGCCGCCCGGCCCGCCGGCGGCTCGCGCACCAGCTCATCCCGGCCGCGAAACGCCCCCGCCGCTCACATCGTCCGGACGGAGCCCATGAACCGACGAGAGTTCCTTGCCTGCTCGGCCGCAACGATCCTCTTTCCCGCGAGCGCCCGGGCGGCGCCGGCCTTCCGGCTGAAAGCCGGGCCCGTCACCGCCCGACTCTTGCCGGAAGGCGAAGCCTCGACCCGCATGCTCGGCTTCAACGGATCGAGTCCGGGGCCGGAACTCCGTTTCCGACAGGGCGACCGCGCTTCTGTCACCTTCGAAAACGGATCGGGCCGGCGCTCCGCCATCCACTGGCACGGCATCCATCTCGACAACGCTATGGACGGCGTGCCCGACCTGACCCAGGCGGTGGTCGAGCCGGGTGCGACCTTCGACTACGCGTTCGACGTCCCCCATGCAGGGACCTACTGGTACCACGCCCATCACCGGTCCTGGGAACAGGTCGCCAGGGGCCTCTACGGCCCCCTGATCGTCGAGGAGCGGAACCCGCCCGCTGTCGACCGCGACATTACCGTCGTCCTCGACGACTGGCGCCTGGAACGCAGCGGCGCGCTGCACGAGAGCTTCGGCGACCGGCCCGACTTCTCCCATGGCGGGCGGATGGGCAACTTCGCCCGGGCCCTGTTCTCGCGGAGCACGGTCCGGCGCGGCGACCGCATCCGCCTGCGTCTCATCAATGCGGCCACCGCCAGGATGTTCCCGGTCACGATAGCCGGGGGCGCCGGCAGGGTCGTGGCCCATGACGGCATGCCGCTCGCCGAGCCGGAGCCTCTCGGCGACCTGCTGCTCGCCCCGGCGCAGCGGACCGACATCATCCTGGATGTGGCGCAGCCCGTCTCGTTCGCCCTGGAGACCCGCCAGGGCCCCTTCGCACTCGGGACCATCGCCGCGGAGAGTTCGAACCCCGCACCCGCCCGCGCGCCGGTCCAGCCTTTGCCGGCCCCCGACATCCCGGCGCCCGACCGGGACGGCGCGACCCGCCTCACCCTCGTCATGCAGGGCGGGGCCATGGGCGGGCGCCACGGCGGCAGCGACTTCTGGGCCTTCAATGACCGCTCGGGCATGCCCGAGGCACCCTGGCGGCGCTTCGCGCGCGGTGAAACGGTGCGGATCGCCATG
>MPNF01000428.1 GCA_002238885.1 Alphaproteobacteria bacterium bin95
GGAATCTCGCCTATGTGCAGACCCAGCACGACGTCTATGGCGCCGTCGTGCTCGCCTGCGCACAGGCGTTCTTCGACCAGCGCATCGACCTAGAGGGCGACGACCGGCTGTTCGAGACCCTGGAGCGCGTCGGCGAGACGGCGGCGCGCATGTTCGACCAGCCCGATGCCGGCCTCTGGGAGTTGCGCGGGCGCCAGCGTCCCCACACCTTCTCGGCGCTGATGTGCTGGGCGGCCTGCGACCGGCTGGCGCGCATCGCCATGCAGCTCGAGCATCCCGACCGCGCTTCCGTCTGGAACGGGCACGCCCGGACGATCCGGGCCCGTATCGAGCAGGATGGCTGGAACGACGAGAAGCGGGCCTATGTCAGCGCATTCGGCGGCACGGAGGTGGATGCCGCCCTGCTGCTGATGCACGAACTCTCCTTCTGCGAGGCCGACGATCCGCGCTTTCTCGGCACCATCGCTGCGGTCGAGCGCGAGTTGCTCCGCGGCGACCATGTGTTCCGCTATGTCGAAGCCGACGACTTTGGCACGCCGCATAACGCGTTCAATGTCTGCACATTCTGGTATATCGATGCTCTGGCGGCAGTCGGCCGCCGGGACGAGGCGCGCCGCCTCTTCGAAAACATGCTCGCATGCCGGAACCAGGCGGGGCTGTTGTCGGAAGACCTGAACACCGAAACGAACGAGCTATGGGGCAACATTCCGCAGACCTACAGTATGGTCGGCCTGATCGTGTCGGCGCTGCGCCTCTCGAAGTCCTGGGAGGAAGCATTCTGACGAGGCCCGACCCGTGAGCCGGCTTGTTGTCGTTTCCAACCGCGTCGCTCCGGTCGATGAGACCAAGCCGACCTCCGGGGGCCTCGCGGTCGCCGTCCTGGCGGCGCTCAAGCGCTCCGGCGGCATCTGGTTCGGATGGAGCGGCGAAGTCTCAGACGTCCCCGGCGAAGTCGTCACCAAGGTCCGGTCCGGAAGGTTGACCTACGCGACCTTCGATTTATCGACGCAGGACCACGAGGAATATTACAACGGCTTTGCGAACAGCACGCTCTGGCCGCTGTTCCACTACCGGCTGGACCTCGCGAATTTCAGCCGCCGTAATTATGCCGGCTACAGGCGTGTCAACGCCTATTTCGCCCGCAAGCTGATCGATCTCATCGAACCGGACGACATCATCTGGGTTCACGACTACCACCTGATTCCGATGGCGGAGGAACTCCGCCGCGCCGGAATCTCCAACCGCATCGGCTTCTTCCTGCACACGCCCCTGCCGCCGCTGCAGTTGTTGCTGGCGCTGCCGGAGCACCGGGAGCTGATGCGCTCCTTCTTCGCTTACGACCTTGTCGGCTTCCAGACCGAAGCCGACCGCCGCGGCCTGCTCGACTATGCAATCCAGGAAGCCGGCGGCGAGATGGCGGGCGAGACGGTTTTCCGGGCCCTCGGGCGGACGGCATCGGCGGAAGTCCACCCCATCGGGGTCGATACGGACAATATCGAACGCACGGCCGCGGGCGCCGCTGCGGCCCGCTACGGCGCGCGCATGCGCACCAGCCTCGGCGGGCGCCGGCTGATCGTGGGCGTGGACCGGCTGGACTATTCCAAGGGCCTGCCGGAGCGTTTCTTGGCGTTCGGCCACCTTCTGGGCGCCTATCCGGCCAACCGGAACCGGGTGAGCCTGATGCAGATTGCAACGCCCACCCGCGCCGGGGTCCCCGAATATGAGGAAATCAGGCGGACGCTGGAGACGCTTGCGGGGCACATCAACGGCGAATTTGCGGATTTCGACTGGGTGCCGATCCGGTATCTCAACAAGAGCTTCGCCCGGCGCACGCTGTTCGGCCTGCTGCGCACCGCACAGGTCGGGCTGATAACCCCGCTGCGCGACGGCATGAACCTCGTTGCCATGGAATATGTCGCATCCCAGGCGCCGTCGGACCCTGGCGTGCTGGTCCTGTCGCGCTTCGCCGGCGCGGCTCATTCCATACCGGGCGCCCTGATCGTCAATCCCTACGATGCGGAAGGCGTGGCCGAAGCCGTTCAGTCCGCCCTGGACATGCCGCGGGAAGAGCGGATCGAGCGCTGGGAAGCGAATATGGAAATGCTCCGCCGCAACGACGTCAGTCGTTGGCGCGAGGCCTTTGTCTCCCGGCTTACGGAGGCGCCGTTCGCGTGACCCTGGCGCTCCTCTGCGACCTCGGCGGCACCAATATCCGCTTCGGCTTGAGCCTGGACGGCGCGCCGCCCGAGGCCGTTGCCGTGCTTGCGGCGGACGACCATCCGTCCTTCGAGGATGCAGCACGGGACTATCTCGGCGATACCGAGGCCGGTCTTGCAGCCGTGGCGGTGGCCGGGCCGGTGACCGGCGGCCGTGCTGTCATGACCAACCGCAATTGGATCGTCGACGGTGCATCCATCGCCGAAGCCCTCGGCGTCGAACGGGTTCGCCTCTTCAACGATTTCGAAGCGCAGGCGCTCTCCCTGCCCTTCCTCGGGGACCGCGACCTCTCACCTGTCGGCGGGACCTTTGCGCCCGACGCCAGCGCTCCGAAGATCGTGCTCGGCCCCGGCACCGGTTTCGGCGCCGCCGCCCTGCTTCCGGAGCCCGGCGGCGGCTGGCGGGCGGTCTGCGGCGAGGCCGGGCATATGACGCTGGCAGCGGCGAACGAAACCGAAGCTGTCCTGCTCGCCGGAATTCGCCAGGACTTCGGCCATGTCTCGGTCGAGCGGATCGTGTCCGGTGCGGGGCTGGCGCTGCTCTACCGCGCCGTCGCCGGGGACCAGAAGCCCGCGCCCGCTCCCGAAGAGGTTACGGCGCGCGCCGCCGCCGGCGAACCGCTTGCCGTCGCGGCCATCCGGCATTTTACCCGTTTTCTGGCGACGGCAGCCTCCGATCTCGCGCTCATCTTCGCGGCCGGGGGAGGCGTATATCTTTCCGGCGGGATACTGCCGCGCCTCGGCCCGTGCTTCGACCGTGCGGCCTATCTCGACCGGTTCGCGGACAAGGGCCGGTTTCGGGAGTTTCTCCAGGCCATACCGAGCGCCGTGGTTACGCACCCTGCGCCCGCTCTGGCCGGGCTGGCCGCGGCCGCCTTCCAGCGGCCGGGGCCGGATTGGTAAGCCCGGTCAGATCGGGTCCCAGTTGAAGACATCGCCCGAGCGTTCGTTGGGCGTGAACGCGGCCGTC
>MPNF01000429.1 GCA_002238885.1 Alphaproteobacteria bacterium bin95
TGTCGCCGCCGGGCGAGGCGCGCGCCTACCATTCCGTCACGCTGGGTTACCTGGTCGGCGAGCTGATAAGGCGAACGGACGGCAGGAGCCTCGGGCGCTTCCTTGCCGAGGAGGTCTGCGGGCCGCACGGCATCGACTACTGGATCGGCCTGCCGCCGGAGCTGCACGGGCGGTGCGCGGAGTTCTTCGGCGAGACCGAGGGCACGCTGTTCGACCGCTCGGAGCCGGACTCCCTGAAGTGCCGGGCGATGGCGCAGGTGCCGCCCGAGGACTTCAACACCGAGCGGTTTCGCAGCGCGGAAATCCCGTCGATCAACGGCATCGGCACCGCGCGGGGCGTCGCCAGGCTGTTCGACGGCATCGCCGCCGGCGGCGTCCTAGACGGCCGGCGCCTGCTGAGTGCGGATGTGCTGGCGGAAGCCACCACGGAACAGTGGTATGGCAGGGAGGACCTGCTCGGACATACGCGGCGAATGGGCCTCGGATTCGCGCTCGGCCTGCCAGGGCACCTCGCCATGGGACCCAGCCCGCGCGCCTTCGGCCACACCGGCGCGGGCGGCGCCATCGGCTTTGCGGACCCGGATGCCGGCCTCGGCTTCGCCTACGCGCCCAACCGCATGTATTCCGGCCCCGGCATCAGCCCCCGCCTCAGCGCGCTGGTGGATGCCCTCTACGCAGTACTTGCGTGAGTAGTACATCGTCCTCCTCGAAATGAACGGACCAAGCCTCGTTCGTCCCGCCGGTTCTCAGCTTCGCTTCGCTCAATTACCTTTGCCGGATTGCGGAGGAAGAAATCGAGACCAAGACCGGGCTGCCAGTCGCCATCTCCTTTGAGCCGCTTTTCGCTTCCGACCTACAGGGGCGGGCGCGCGCTCTCACTGCGCTGGCAAAGGCGGAGGTCCCGCTATCCGACGCGCTGGCAACGGTTGGGCTGTTGGAACGCGAACGGGATTAGGGCGCATGGGCCTTCGGACTTGCTCTTGCTGCGGTTGGCGCTTCACGCGTACACCCGAACGGCAGATGCTTTGCCACGTCTGCTACTCGAACCCGGACGCCATTTATTGGGCATGGTACCCAACATTCTTCCAAAAAAACCCTGCCAGACCCTCCCTAGGTCCGACGCCTCCAGTCCGGATACGCTAGAGCCCACCGGGGCAAACCTTGCCAAGTGACTATCGACGAAGAAGATGGTGGCTTGCCAGACCGGCTTGCGGTGTTACCGGCGTGGTCCCTGCGCTTTAGCAGATGGTCGTGACGGTTGGGTTTAGAAGATTGAATCAAAGTTGCGACTGTGAAGACAAGGGACATTGACATGGCCCTCTAGGCCTGATAATTGGGCTTCCAGAAGGAGATTATGGTGTCCATATTTCAGCACGACTGTCCACATTGCGGTACAAAGAATGTTGCGTTTTCGATCATTAGAGATCACGCGGCGAGTAGAGCTACTCAAAATCCTTGGGATACGCTCGCTGTTTGTGGACTTTGTAGCCGAAGTGTGCTTGCTACCTTCAAGTTTTCTAGTCATCCACCTAGCGAAAGGCTCAAAACCTCGGATCGAGTTAATGTGGATAAACCTAAATTGTATCCAGAATCTCGGGATACTACTGCACCTGAGCATACGCCAGGCAATGCAGCCGACTACTATAGGCAAGGAATGGAAAATTTGGCTCGAAACTGGGATGCAGCCGGCATGATGTTTCGTAAAGCGCTGGATGCGGCACTTAAGTTCAAGTTTCCTGACGATAGTAAGAAGTCACTAAACAACCGCATTAAGTGCGCTGCTGGTCGGCACGAGTTGACCCCCGAACTGGCTGAGTGGGCGCATCAGATTCGCCTAGACGGTAACGAAGCCGCTCACGAAGAGGCCCCGTTCTCGGAGGAGGACGCCAAGCGTCTGCAGGTCTTTACAGACTTGGTGTTTCGTTACTTGTTCACATTGCCGGGCATGATGAATGAAGCCCGCCAAGGTGAGGCGAGTGCAGAGGACCAGACACAGAGGCAGTCGGCAGGGGGTAAGGGCCAGGAAGACCCGGACGGCGAGCTAGGACGCTTTTCCACAACTTGTGCGGAAAACGTTTCTCGCTCCACTCCGAGGACCCAATCTAGAATGTCGGTCAGTGACGCCCCACCGGGCTCACTATCGCGAAAGGAGCGTTATGATGGGTGGAATCGAGAGCGGGACCTGCTTCGTTTGTGGCCAGCCGGCAGAGATAGAGTCCTTGTCGGGTGGCATAACCGCATACAGTTGCCGAGAGGAAGCGTGTGGAGGATATGACCTCGTGGAGAAGGACCGAGGGAAATTCAAGCAATGGATCAAGGACCCGGCTCGGTACCCTCGACTGAAACTAGCGGTCAAGTTTGGATGGTGCACTGAACGCCCCTTCAGTGACCGGGTGCGGCTCGATACGGAGTGGTTGCGGAAGGTGGATGCGCGCCTACGCGTAGAGCAACCGGTATGAAACCCGATATAGTTTTCTGTGATTTGGCTGGACGGCAACAAGGCTTCACACGGCTGCGGCAAGGGCTGGGGAAGGCGCGGACGGCGCTCTAGGGGCGGTTATCGGGATACTATCGAAGCCACGGCCTCATATGTCGTTCAATTCTCTCCATTTCTTTCTCAATTTGTTCGGGATTGTCATAATGGCTGTGCTGCACAAAGTCGAGAAATGCCATCTTGGCTTGAGCCCAACTGACCTCTTTTTCTCGCAAAACCCCCAGCAACTGAAAGGCGCGGTCTTCATCGAGAGGATGAATTGCAAATAATCCATCCGCATCCCCGAAGCAGGCGGGTATTCGCTCTTTCCACTCCACGATTTGCTCTCCTCTTGGCTTGAGTGGGAACGCAGCACGGTGCGTTACCAGGTCAAGAACCGGGTCTGTTTCCGTATCCTTGTCATTTAACCTATTGGAAAATAAGGAAAATTGGCTCCGCGGGTAGGATTCGAACCTACGACCAATCGGTTAACAGCCGACCGCTCTACCACTGAGCTACCGCGGAACAGACCCGAACGGGCGCCCTTATAGCGGCCCTTCGCGGGCTTGGCGAGAGCCTGGAGGCGCGGACCGGATTCGAACCGGTGTAAGCGGATTTGCAGTCCGATGGATAGCCACTCTCCCACCGCGCCGCCGGGTGCTGGACATAAGCCGGAAGCCCGGCGCGGTCAATGCGCGCCGGGCGGTCGC
>MPNF01000430.1 GCA_002238885.1 Alphaproteobacteria bacterium bin95
CGCGCAGCGCATCGTGCGTTGACGCGCGTGGGCGCGCGGAGCGGGGCATCGGGCAAGCGGCTGGACGCACCCTGCCGGCCCGACAGCGCCGCCCTTCGGGTCGCGCCCAGGCGTCCGCCCGCGGCGGCATAAACGCCGCCATCCAAACAAACTGCCGCGTTGTGCGCGGCGTCGTGGGCCTCAACCGTAGGCTGTGCTACGCTTTTCGGCCCAACTCCTTGCGGGGCGAACGCCTGGACAGCGACGCAGGCCGTGACCCTGGTGAGAAATGCGGGCTAGGACGACGGAAGGAGACAGGCCCATGATTCCGTTGATCGACCTTTCCCGGAGCCGGGAAGACGTGGCGGAAGCTCTCGCCGCCACGCTGGAGCATGTCGGCTTCTTCATCGTCGTGAACCACGGCGTGCCGCAGGAGAAGATAGGGGCCATGTTCGCTGAGGCCGAGCGCTTCCATGCCCAGCCGGAGGCCGCCAAGCACGCCGTGCTGATGAACGAGCACAATAACGGCTACATGGCGATGGCCCGCTACAATGTGCGCACCTCGCGCGTGAGCGAGGCCGAAGCCAAGCCCGACATGAACGAGGCCTTCTTCATCAAGCGCGAGCGCGGGCCGGACGATCCGCTGGCGGGGCGGCGTTTCGCCGGGCCCAACCGCTGGCCGGAGGACCTGCCGGGCTTCCGCGAGACGGTGCTCGACTATTGCGAGACGGTGGACCGGCTGGCGCTGAGTGTGCTGCCGGCGCTCTCGCTCTCGCTCGGCCTGCCGGAGGACTGGTTCGACCCCCATTTCACCCGCAGCCAGTTCTCGTTCCGGCTCTCGCACTACCCGCCGGCGGAGCGCGAACCCGGCCGCTACGGCATCGCGCCGCACACGGACACCAACTTCCTGACCTTCCTCGCCCAATCCGACGTGCCGGGCCTGCAGATCCGGCCGGAAGGCGGGGACTGGGAAGATGTGCCCTTCGTCGAGGACAGCTTCGTCGTCAACACGGGCGACATGCTGCACCGCTGGACCAACGGGCGCTACCAGTCCACCCCGCACCGCGCCCAGCCGCCGCTGGACCGCCACCGCTACGCGATCCCCTATTTCTTCGGCCCCAATCTCGACGCCGAAATCCGTTGCGCACCCACCTGCACCGGCCCCGACAACCCGCCCCGCTGGCCCCCCGTCATCTACGAAGACCATCTCGCCTGGTGGTACGACGCCAACTACAACGCGGACGACCAGAAGGATCTGGCGGCGGAGTGAGGCCGCTTCCGGAACCGGATTCCGTACCTCAACCGAACGTCGCATAGGACGAGGATGAAACATATCTTGTCAGGGCGAATATGACGGACTTTGCGGCATGTATGCGATTGCCAATGCACTCATGGAGTGCGGTGCTGAGGATGTAGAAGAGATTTTCGGGATTGCCTGTTCAGCACTTGCGCGCAGGAGGTGGCCAAGAACGACGGCAACCGTGTCATGTTTTTGGATTCAGACGCAAAACAACCTCGCATCAGAAAAACAGAAGCCTGCTTTATGCCGGCCTGAGACGTCGGTCCCCGACACAGTGGCTTTTGCTTCGGAGACTGCTGACGGTCTTCAAGTGAACCTGAATTGACAACCCATACCGGCGGTTTTCGGCAGTGGGCGGTCGCTCTTTCGCCGAATGGTCGGTAGGTTTCCGGAATCGGCCTATGGTTTTCGCCGCCGATCCGTGTAGCTTACTTTTGTCTTACCTTGCTGTAGGAGGGACATCGATGCCGGTGCAGGAACGGCACACCGCTACCGTCTCGACAAAGGGCCAGGTGGTTCTGCCGAGCGCCATTCGCAGGAAAATGGGGTGGGAGGCCGGTACGCGGCTGGTCGTCGAGGACACGCCCGGCGGCGTGGTGCTGAGACCCGCACAGGCCTTCGCCGAAACCCGGCCCGAGGATGTGTTCGGTTGCCTGGCCGGCGAGGGTCCCGCCAGGTCTGTCGAGGAGATGGAGGCCGGGGTGCTCGCGGAAGCGAAGCGGCGCCATGCGCGCGATTGATACCAATGTCGTTGTCCGCTACCTGACCGGCGACGATCCGGAGCAGGCCGCAAGGGCACGGGCAGCGGTCGATGCAGGGTCTGTCTTCGCGAGCACGACGGTCCTGCTCGAAAGCGAATGGGTGCTGCGCAGCGTTTACGGTCTCACAGGAAAAGAGGTGGCGGCGGCCCTCCGGAGCTTTGCGGGGTTGCCGGAGGTCTCGGTGGAAAACCCCTCCTTGCTGGCTGAAGCCCTCGCCCGGGCGGAAGAGGGCATGGACTTCGCCGATGCGCTGCATCTCGGCGCTGCCGCCGGCTGCGAGGCCATGCTGACCTTTGACCGGCGCTTCATCGAGGCGGCAAGGGATGCGCTTGTCAGCGTGATTGAGCCCTGAGGCCGGGGCCGCGCGTCGGTCGGCCGGCGGCTTGGAGCCGGGAACCCGCTCGTCTATGGTTCCGCCGCGCTTGCCGGTTCGCAACATCGCTGGGGGCTTTCAATGCTCGATCTCGGAGATCGTATATCCGTTTACCAACCCGAGCAGGCGGGCCTGAAATTCCCCCGGGAGCTGAGCACCAACGACCCGGCGGAGCTGCGCGAGCACCGCAAGCGCCATCTGGTGGGCGCCTGCCGGGCCTTTGCGCGCTGGGGGCTGGATTACGGTTTCGCCGGCCATCTGACGATCCGCGACCCGGAGCATCCGGAGCTTTACTGGACCAACCCTATGGCGGTGCATTTCGCGGAGGTGAAGCTGTCCAACCTCATCCTGGTGGACCATGACGGCCGGGTCGTCGAGGGGGACTATGCGGTCAACCGGGCGGGCTTTGTGCTGCATGCGGCCGTCCATGCCGAGCACCCGGATATCCTTGCGATGTGTCACGCGCACACGCTCTACGGCTCGGCCTATTCCGCGCAGGGCCGTCCGCTCGCGCCGATAACCCAGGACGCCTGTCAGTTCTTCGAGGACCATGCGGTGATCCGTGAGGAGTCGGGCCAGGTTGCGGTCGAGCGCGGCGCGGGCGCCAGCATCGCGCCGGCCTTCAAGGGCGTGCGGGCCGCGATCCACCAGAACCACGGCCTGTTCACCGTGAGCCGGCACAGCATCGACGCCGCCGCCTTCATGTTCATGGCGCTGGAGCGCTGCTGCCAGCAGCAGCTCATGATCGAGGCCTCGGGCCGCGAGC
>MPNF01000431.1 GCA_002238885.1 Alphaproteobacteria bacterium bin95
ATGCCGTCGGCGCCGTGGCGGTCCACGGCTATGCCGGCTTTATCGGCCTGGTCGTCTGCGGCTTCGTGCTGTGGGGCCATCCGAGTTCGCCCTATGAAGGCTACGCCACGATCAACCCGCTCGGCCAATTCGCCGGCGCGATCATCATGTTCTTCGTGCTCGGTTTCCTGCCGGGCTGGGTGGTCGCCAAGATCCTTGCCGCAGCGGGAATGTTGCGAATCCCGAAGCAGATCGAACTGCTGGGACTGGACTTCGCAACCAACCGCGACGAACAGGCCGCAGCTGCCGATGTCCGCGCAACCGAGAAGGCGGCCGTCTAGACCGGTTGACCCCATTCGCCCCGGCATCCGCCGGCGCCTCGACGCCGGCGGACCGGAGGCCGGAAAGGAGAAAGAAGCATGTCAACGACAGGCATCGAGAGCTGGGCGGTCGATTTGAAAGACATCGGCGCCCTTTACCCCTTCCAGGGCGCGGAAGGGCTGTTTCTGATTATTGGCGTGGTTCTGTGGCTCGGCTGGCACGTCCTGCAAATCCGGGCCGAGAAGGCCGACTATGACGGAATTGTCAGCCGGCACGGCGACGACGGCTCGATCAACGAGGCCCTCGAAGGCGACTGACCGCGCCCAAGGGCGCAACCCAACGAACAAGCCCCCGCCGGGAGACTGGCGGGGGCTTTTTCGTTTTCCTTCCCTGGATCAGCTCCAGGGGAACGGGCTCTTGCTGGTCGGGTGCAGCCTGCCCTCGGCGTAGCGGCTGAAGCGGAACGGTTCGAGCAGGGCCTGCTTGTCGCCCATCATTTCGTCCGCGACCAGGTGGCCGACGCCGATCATTTTGAAACCGTGGTTGCTGTCTGCGATGATGTGGACGTTCTCGCAGAAGGTGTCGAACACCGGGAAGCTGTCCGGTGTGAAGCAGCCCAGACCGCCCGACGGCTCCTTTCTGAATTTGCCGATCTGGCCGGAGAAGCGTTCCTGGCAGAAGGCCAGTGCCGAGCACCACATATGGGCGAAATCGCCGCCGACGATGAATTCCGGCGATTCGGGGCCGTAGGGATCGATCCCCACGTCGTCGGCGGGGGTCTTCACCTCATAGGGCATGGCGCCGCCCTGGACGCCGTCGAATTGGAAATCCGGCTTGTAGTAGATGCCCCACGGTTTCTCGGTAATGACCGACCCGTCGACGTCCGAGCGCAGCGGCGCATCGGTATCGACATGGATGACCGGAGGCATGCCCCCGTCGTTGAGCTTCTGCAGGTCGGGATCGACCCCGATGACGCCTTCCTCCAGGCACCAGTAGCGCCAGGTCGGGATGCCGCCATGCATTCTGCCGTCGGGTCCCTTGATCGACACCTCGCGCGGCAGGTCGAGCATGTCCCAGATCGTCTTGACCCAGGGGCCGACCGCCACAACGACCCGGTCGCATTCGATGGTTCCCCGGTCGGTGACGACGGCTGAGACCGCATCGGAATTGCTGCCTCGCTCGAAGCCGGTCACCGTCACGCCGGTTATGATTCGGACGCCCTGAGCCTCCGCCTTGTTGGCGAGGCCGTAAATGGCGGCGGTATTGTTGGCGTAACCGCCCTTCTTCTCGTGCAGGACGGAGGTGACGCCTTCGGCCCGCCAATCGGACAGCAGACCCTTCATATAGGTCATACAGTCCTTCTCACCCTCGATGAATTCGGAGGGATAGCCGATCTCCTTCTGCTGTTCGTAGATGCTCGTCACATCCTCGCGCATGGCCTCGTGGCTGACCTGCATGTAGCCCACGGGGTGGTAGCTGAAACCCTTCGGGTCGGTTTCCCAGACATCCACGCTGTGCGCCATCAGCTCGCGCATCGCCGGCTGGAAATAGTTGTTGCGGACCACACCGCAGGCGATGCCGCTCGCGCCCGCGGCGATGGCGGACTTGTCGAGCACAAGGATGTCGGCGCCGCTGCCCTTGCCGGCCGCCCGCAGGCGTTCGGCCAACCGCCAGGCGGTCGACAGGCCGTGGATTCCAGCGCCGATGACGACATGGCGCGCGTGGGTCGGAAAGCTCATGGGGCGTACCTTTCGAACGGGATTGGACGAGCGGCGTCATCGAATCCTGCGTCCCTCGGCACGCAAGAAAAACAACCTGGTAGACAGAAAAAGATACTATTCTGCCGGAATTGCGCTGTGCTCCCCGGAGGTCGAAAGCGATGAAAGAGCCGGTTAGGGTAGAGTTCGCTCTGGTTCCGGGCTTTTCGCTGCTCGCCCTGTCCTGCGCGGTCGATGCCCTGCGGGCAACCAATCTGGTGCTCGGCCGCAGCGCCTATGAATGGCGCCTCACCGCCGATCTGGGCAATCCTCCGGCTGGAGATCAGATCCCTTCTTCCAGCCATATCCGACTGCCGGCGGCATCTTTGGTCAATCGGCGCGGAGCCGGAGAGGCGCCCGATCTGATTGCCGTTGTCGGCGGTGAGCGATCTCACGACTACGAGTCGCAGGCGCTTGCGGCAGCGTTGGCGCAGGCCGCAGGCGGCGGCGCCCGGATCGGGTCGATATCGGACGGCGCCTTCCCGGTCGCCGCCGCCGGACTGTTCGACGGTCATCGCTCGACCATCCACTGGAAATGCCTGGATAGCTACCGGGAGCGGTTTCCCGATCTCGATATCCGCACCTCGATCTACGAGATCGACCGCAACCGGTTCAGCTGCGCCGGGGGAACCACCAGCCTGGACCTCATGCTGACCTTCGTCATGGAGGCCCATGGAGCGGAGACCGCCTCCCTGGTCGCGGAAAACTACGTCCACGACCGGATACGCGAGGCCGCGCAGGAGCAGCATGTGACCGCCGCAATCCGTATGGCCGGGCGCAACCCGCATCTCGCGGAGGCCATATTGCTCATGGAACGGAATCTGGAAGACACGCTCCCCCTGGATACAGTTGCCGCCGGGGTCGGGCTTTCAACCCGGCAACTCACGAGGCTGTTCCGCAGCCGGCTCGGGCGGCCGCCGGGGCAGTTCTATCTCGACCTGCGGATCGACCGCGCCGCCAGCCTGCTCCGGCAGACCGGCATGAGCGTTTCGGAAATCGCCGTCGGCTGCGGATTCCAGTCGGCGTCCCACCTGGGCCGGCACCTCAAGCAGCGTCGCGGCACGACGCCGGGACAGTGGCGCCGCGGCGTCTAGCAACCCGTCTGCCGCCTTG
>MPNF01000432.1 GCA_002238885.1 Alphaproteobacteria bacterium bin95
GTGTGGCCATCGACGAAGCCGGGCGCGACGACATGGCCCTCGGCATCGACGGTCTCGTCCGCCGGGCCGGCGATGCGCCCGATGCGCGCGATCCGCCCGTCCTTGACACCCACATCCGCGCGGTAGCGCGCAAGGCCCGAGCCGTCCACGACGGTGCCGTTCCTGATGACGAGATCGTAGCCCATGGGTCTTCGCCCTCCTGCCTCTGTTTGCCGGACCCTAGCAGCCAGTGCGCCGCGTCACCACAGCCAGGTCTCTATATTCGGATAGGGCTCGGAGCGGGACACGCATTGGAGACCCTTGACGCAGCGCACGATCCACCAGACCAGGGCCGCCCCCAGCATCACCCAGCCGACCAGGAAGACCGTCGATACGGCGCCGACGGCCGAATACAGGAGGCCGATCCAGAAGGTCCGGATCTGGAACCGGTAGTGGTCGTTGACCCATCCGCCGCTGTCGTTCCGGCTGACATAGGCGACGATAACGCCGATCAGCGCCAGCAGGCCGATAACGATGGCGCCGAGATAGAGGATATAGACGATCTTCGTATTGCCGCCGGTTTCACCTCCGCCGCCGCTTGCGGGCAGTATGTCGTTGCCCTGCATCACTCCTCCGCTGCTGCTGCCGCGTCCTCCTCCCTCTCCATCGGGTCGGCGGCGGGCACGGTGATGTCAGCGGCGGCGTGGTGGGTGGACCTCGCGTCCACGTCCTGGTCCGTCTGCACGATATTGCGGCCGTATGCGGTGACCCCCGGGATGTCTGCCTCGGCGAGCGGCTCCATGCGCGGCTTGCGGGCCAGCGCGGCCTCAATGTAAGGCGCAAGCTCCTCGGCCTTCCTGGCCTCGCGCTCTTCCTCGCCCGCCTTGAAATGCGGCATGACCTCGGCGGAGAAGAGCTCCATCGCCTCGCAGATATGACGGTGTTCGTTCTTGCCGCCCTGCTGGATGAAGATCACCTGGTCCACGCCCGCATCGGCGAATTCCTGCAGATGCTCGCGCACCTCGTCCGGCGTGCCGATGCCGCTGCCCTTGCCGACATCGTCCATATGCTCGCGCGCCTCCTCGAAGCGCTCCCAGACCGGGGTCACGCCGGGCTTGTGCTCGCCGAAGACATAGTAGTGGCCGAGCGAATAGCCGAAATAGCGGAAGCCGTCCGCCCCGCGCCGCTTGGCCTCCTCCGCGTCATGGTGGACCGAGAAGCCCGTGCACATCGCGATATTGGCATTCACCGCATGGCCGATCGGCACGCACTCATCGGACTTGATGATGGCGTAATACTCGTCCACCCACTGTTTCGCGACCGCCGGGTTGACGAAGGCGAAGGTGAGCGCGCCGATCCCGGCGCGCGCGGCGGCGTGGATCGTCTCCATGCGCGAGCAGGCCACCCAGAGCGGCGGATGCGGCTGCTGGTACGGTTTCGGCAGCACATTGCGGCACGGCATGGAGAAGAACTGCCCCTCGAAACCCGGATAGGGCGCCATGGTCATCATGTTGGCCGACTGCTCTGTCGCCTCGGCCCACATCGCCTTCTTGTCCTCCATCGGCACGCCGAAACCTTCCATCTCGACGCGCGAGCCGCTCTCGCCCGTGCCCCAGTCGACCCGGCCGTTGCTGATGAGGTCGAGCGTGGCAATCCGCTCGGCAACGCGCGCCGGATGGTTGTAGGGCGGCGGGGAGAGTACGACCGCATGGCCGAGCCGGATCTGCTTCGTGTTGCGCGAACAGGCGGCCAGAAACACTTCCGGCGCGGAAGAGTGCGAATACTCCTCCAGGAAGTGGTGTTCGTTCTCCCAGACATAGTCGAAGCCCAGCCGGTCGGCGAGTTCCACCTGTTCGAGGGCCTCGTGCAGCAGGTCGTAATCCGACTTCTCTTCCCAGCTTCGCGGCAGCTGGTGCTCGTAAAGCAATCCGAATTTCATGCGGGTCATTCCTTCCGGGCAGGCTTGCGCGGGGCCAGCATAGCGCCTCGGCCGTGACATTGGCGAGAGTTCCGGGCTAGGCTTGGCGGCATACGAGCACTAGCAGGAGCCGGAGCCCATGGCCGCGCCCGCCCGCGAAATCGCGTCCCCGCCGCCTTTTACGATGGAGCCGCTGTCACCGGTGGGCGGCGTCGAAATCCGCGGCATCGACCTGGCGGCGCCGTTCGACGACGAAGTCTTCGACGCCATTATGGACGCCTTCCTGGAACACCACATCCTGGCGTTCCGCGACCAGAACCTCTCCAAGGAGGCGCAACTCGCCTTCACCCGCCGTTTCGGCGAGATCGAGGAGCATGTCGGGCGGTTGCCCAACGGCGAGAAATATCCGCTGCTGCACGTGATCCATAATCTCGACGAGGACGGCAATCCGGTCCGCATCTCGGGCGGCAACTATTTCTGGCACACGGACAAGTCCTATCACGCCGTGCCCTCGCTGCTGACCATGCTGCACGCGGTCGAAACGCCGTCAGAGGGCGGCGACACCCAGTTCGCGAACATGCACATGGCCTGGGACTCCCTGGACCGGGAGACGCGGGAGGAAGTCTCGGACCTCTGCGCCATCCACAGCTGGGAGGCCAACCGGCGCAACACCAAACAGTCGCCGGCGACCGATATCCAGAAGCGCGAGCGGCCCCCTGTCAGGCACCCGATCGTGCGTTCCCACCCCGTCACCGGGCGCAAGGCGCTCTATCTCGGCATCCACACGAGCCACGTCGAGGGGCAGCCGAAGGACGAAGGCCATGCCTTCCTGAACCGGCTGCTGCGCAGGGCGACGAAGGAGGAGTTCGTCTACACGCACAAATGGCGCAAGGGCGACCTCGTGCTCTGGGACAATCGCTGCCTGCTGCACCGTGCGGTCGCCAATTTCGACATGGAAAGCGAGCGGCGCGTGCTGCACCGCACGGTCGTGAAGGGCACTGTTCCCTACTGATCCGCCTCGTCGGCATCGACAACTTGCCGGGCGACATCCAGCCGGAATCCGGCTCGCGCCATGACGGCCAGGTCCTTCTCCCGCCGTGCTGCGCGGTGGGCCGGATCGCGCCAGGGGCCGAGCCGCCTTCTGCGCGCCAGCGCCCGCGCAGCCTGTAATTCGGCGCCGTCTCCTTCGCCGGCGAGCAGCCGCTCGATTTCCTCGCGCGGCGCGCCCCTGGACGAGAGCCGCGCGGCGACCGCGCGCGC
>MPNF01000433.1 GCA_002238885.1 Alphaproteobacteria bacterium bin95
TTGGCGACATCATCGACGCCTTCGATATCGCTTTCGCCGCCGACATAGGCCGCAATCTCCAGCACGCCGGCGCGGGGGGCAGGCACGGTCATCCTGCGGTCTCCTTGAGATCGATCGGCACAGCATAGCCGCCGAGGGGAATCATATCGGCGCCGATTTCCCTTGCGGCAACCAGGAATCGGTCGCCGCGGGCTGTCAGGACCTCGCCTGCGGCTTCTGCGGCGATAGCGACGGCAAGGTCGTCGCCGCTCGGGTCCGGCGGATTGCGCGCAATCACGAGCGCGCCGGGCGCGCCTACCGGGTAGAGGCCGGGCGCGAACGGGAGGCGGGCGACAATGTGGAGCGGGGGATCGAGTTCGGCCAGCAGCGTCCACCAGGGTTCGTCATCGTCGAGAGACGCCACACCGACAGTGGCCTCGCCGGCGGCGACGGCATGCACAACGGCGCGAGCGCCGGAAACTCGGGAATGACGGGCCGCGCGAAAGTGGTTCCGGGCGCGTTCCCAGGCATTTGCGCTGCCGCTCACGACATTCAGCGGATGACCCTCTATCGTGAAACTGGCCCCGATCACCTCCCGCCAGACACTCAGCAATGAAGCCGTCGGAAAGGGCGCACTATCGGTAGCTGCCAGCCGACGCATTAACGCGGCCTCGCGTCCAGGGCGATAGACATCCACAACACCGCGGGCGCTCTTGTCCATGCCGACGAGCTCGACCACACGCGCGCGCTGGCGCAGGCTCTCCAGAATCGCGGAGTCGCAGCGGTCGATCTGTTGCCGGAAGGTGGCAAGTGCTTGTTCGGCGGGGCTGTCGTTCATGCGGGCGCGTCTTAGACCCGCGCGGGCGGGTTGACAATGCGGCGGGCCGTATCGATACCGGCGCGACCCGATCAGGAAAGAACGCCTCATGTCCCGCTACCGCATTGCATCCATTCCCGGAGACGGCATCGGCAAGGAAGTCGTGCCGGAAGGAGTCCAGGTCCTGGAGGCAGCTGGTCGGCGCTACGGCATCGATTTCGAGTTCGAAACCTTCGACTGGTCCTGCGAGCGCTACGCGGAAACCGGGCGTCTCATGCCTGAGGACGGCCTGGACCGTCTGGAGGCGTTCGATGCGATCTTTCTCGGCGCCGTCGGCTGGCCGACCGTGCCGGACCATGTTTCGCTCTGGGGCCTGCTGATACCGATCCGCCGCAGGTTCGACCAGTATGTGAATCTGCGCCCGGTGCGCCTGCTGAAGGGGATAAGCTCGCCGCTGGCGGGCCGCGGGCCTGAAGACATCGACTTCTACGTCATCCGCGAGAATTGCGAGGGCGAATATTCGGAAATCGGGGGGCGGCTCTACGCCGGCACCGATGCTGAAATGGCGGTGCAGGAGACGGTTTTCACCCGGCGCGGCGTGGACCGTATCCTGCGCTACGCCTTCGAACTTGCGGAGACGCGTCCGCGAAAGAAAGTGACCTCGGCGACGAAGTCCAACGGCATCATCCACACCATGCCCTACTGGGACGAGCGCTTCCGGGCCATGTCGGCCCGGTATCCCGATGTAGCCACGGACCAGTACCATATCGACATCCTGACGGCGCATTTCGTCCAGCACCCGGACTGGTTCGATGTGGTCGTCGGTTCGAACCTGTTCGGCGATATCCTTTCCGACCTCGGGCCGGCCGTAGCCGGGTCCATCGGCATCGCCCCGTCGTCCAATATCAATCCCGCGGGCGACATGCCTTCCATGTTTGAGCCGGTACACGGCTCGGCTCCGGATATCGCGGGCCGGGGCATCGCCAATCCCATCGGCCAGATCTGGTCCGGGGCGATGATGCTGGAGCATCTGGGCCACGGTGACGCAGCAGCGGCCATCGAGCGAGCCATCGAGACGGTCCTCACCGGCGCCGGCCCACTGACTCCCGACATGGGCGGCAACGGCACGACGGTAGAGCTCGGGCGCGCCATCGCCGAGGCACTCTAACGAGGCCGGCCCGGCCGGAGGAAACATGGAACCGAGCGAAGCAGGCCGCCATGTGCGGTATGCGGCCGACGAGAAACCGCCGGCGCCTCTGGCGTTCGGCCTCGGCCTGCAGCTGGCGATGCTCACCATCGCCGGAATTGTCCTCACGCCTTCCATCGTGATCCGGGCGGGGGGAGGGAGCGACTCCTATCTCTCATGGGCGGCCTTTGCGGCCGTCGCGGTCTGCGGTGTCACGACCGTCGTCCAGGCAGTGCGCGTCGGTCGCATCGGCGCCGGCTATGTCCTGCTGATGGGCACTTCCGGCGCGTTCATCGCCGTGTGCATCGGGGCTATGGCGCAAGGCGGGCCGGCGCTGCTCGCCACGCTGGTCGTTATTTCGTCGTTCTTCCAGTTCGCGCTGGCGGCCCGCCTGTCGCTGGTTCGCCGCATTTTCACGCCGTCGGTCGCCGGCACCGTCATCATGCTGATCGCGGTCACGGTCATGCCGATTATCTTCGACATGCTGGACAAGGCGCCGGAGGGAGCGCCACCGCTTGCAGCTCCCGTGTCGGCCGGCGTTACGATGGCCGTCATCGTGGCCATCGCGCTCGCCGCCACCGGGGTCTGGCGCCTCTGGGCGCCGGTCATCGGGGTGGTGGTGGGATCGGCAGTGGGCGCCGCCTTCGGCATTTACGATCTGGAACGTGTCGCAAGTGCGGCCTGGGTCGGGTTTCCGGAGGGCGGATGGCCGGGCTTCGACCTCGAATTCGGGCTGGCCTTCTGGACGCTGCTGCCGGCGTTCGTCCTGGTCACCCTGGTCGGGGCCATCGAGACGGTCGGCGACTCCATCGCAATCCAGCATGTCTCCTGGCGCGAGCGCCGGGCCGTGGACTACAGGGCGGTCGAGGGCGCGGTCGCCGCGGACGGCCTGGGCAACCTGCTCTCCGGCATCTTCGGCACAGTTCCGAATACCACCTATTCGACCAGCATATCGGTCACGGAACTCACCGGTGTGGCTGCACGGCGCGTCGGCATTGCCGTAGGCGTAATTTTCCTCATCCTGGCCTTGCTACCGAAGGCGCTCGCCATCGTTCTTGCGGTTCCGGGCCCGGTCGTCGCCGCTTATGCGACCGTGCTGCTTGCGATGCTCTTCGTGGTGGGCATGAGAATCGTGGTGCAGGACGGCCTCGACTACCGCAAGGGACTGG
>MPNF01000434.1 GCA_002238885.1 Alphaproteobacteria bacterium bin95
TATGCATCAGGTCCTCGCCCGTCTCGCACCAGTAGTCGAGGATCGGGCGGCGGTAGAGGAACACATAGTCCACATCCTCCGCACCCGCCGACACGCTCTTTTGGTCGATCGAGACGCCGCGATAGAGGCCCAGCAGGTCGAACGGGCTCTCCAGCTCCATTTCGCGCTCGGTCTCCTCGTCCGGGAACTCGTCCACCCGGAAGACGATGTCGGCCGTCAGCCGGCGAAACGAGTCCGGCAGCTCCGCATAGGCGGCCTCGGCCCAGGCGGCCAGCTCGTCGAGGCTCGGCGGATGGACAGGCGCGGTTCTCTCAGGCATCGTCGGACAGCAGAGGGTACACGGGTTCGGGAGGCGCGGATCATGGCCGAAAAGCTCACCGGTAGCGAGCGCCGCGAGGCGCTGGCCGCGCTCGAAGGCTGGAGCGAGGTCGAGGGCCGGGACGCCATCCAGCGCAGCTTCCAATTCGACGACTTCACCGCCGCCTTCGCCTTCATGGCCCGCTGCGCGCTCGCCGCCGAACGCATGGACCACCACCCGGAATGGTTCAATGTCTACAACCGCGTCGAAGTCACGCTGGCCACCCATAGCGCCGGCGGCGTGACGGAACTGGATGTGCAGCTGGCGACGTTTATGAACGCGGCTGCCGCCGGGGCGGGGTAAGCGCCTCCGTCCGGGGATCGGGCGCAAGAAGCGCTTCTTTCAGGCTCGGTTTCTCCGAGTTCTGCGTTTCGCGCCATTGCCCAATCGGAAGCAGCACAGCGGTCCCGACGCCGCGCCTGGTCACGATTTGCGGGCCTTCCTTAACACTGGCTTCCAGAAAAGCGCCGAAGTGGCCCCTGCTTCCTGCTCTTGCCACGCTCTCGCCATGTCTCTCTCTGCGTTAGCGGTTCCAGATTAATCCGAAGGTCTTGTTCGAACTTACCGCAACGAACCGTTTCGGTTGCCAGCAGTTTGTCCGCGGTTGCCTCCAATGTCAGGATTTCCCAGTGACCGGTCGTCAACTGCCACAATCCGTCGACATTGCGCTGCAGTTCGGGAACCAGCCAGATTACATCGCCATCGCTTAGATCCCGGCTATAGTCAGGACTTACTCCGCCTACGGCGTTGAAGAACGGCCGGTCCACAGCCACCGCCATCTTGGAACCCCATCGCCGCAGCGTCGGCACCTTTATCTGCAATTGCGGCATCAATCGCTTCGCGCTCGAAGACCGCCAGTCCGGCCGACGAATAGCGTTAAGAAATGAAGGCGAGCTCTGGTCGTCCGTTTGCAGCCGTTCGAACTCCGAACCCATCCCAGCAGCTGAGAAATACATGGCTTGAATTTCCAAGCCATACCAACTGAGGTCACCGCCAGTAGCCCGCGCTACCACCAAGTCAAATTTTCCGGCGGGTTTGTCGGTACCGGTGCCGTGCATGAATGCAACTTCGCGAGCGAGCATTGCCTCGTCACGGCTGAAGCCCATGATGTCGGCCAGCCACGTTACGAGAAGCTGCCATTCCTCGAATCTCACGGGGCATACAGTTGCGCAGGCCCCTACCGCCGGCCCAAGCCGGCCATCGTCGTCCGGTTGACAGCGTTGAAGGGTGCAACCGCCACCCCGCTTTCGAGACATGGCGACCCATTCTTCTGGAATGGGCACGCCGGCGCCTTACGACCGCCCGCGAGCGCAGCCTCCGCTAAGCGGCGACGTTCATCCGGTGACAACTCCGGAAACGGCCTCCCGAACCACTCGGCAATACCATAACGCGGGTTCAATGGGCGAACACCGGGCGAGGCGTGATCACGAGTTCGTATATCCGCGCATGGTGCGTGTTCTTCATTTCTACCTGCACAAGATAGAAACCGTGCTTTCGGACCAGCGCTTCGATTTCGGGAGCGCGGTCGTAGGTCATCACGAAATCCGTCTTCTCGTCCGCGAGTAATTCGAAAAGACGGCCGTGATCGACTTCATTGTGAGCGTAGAGCCGCTTGCCCGCCCGTTTGCCACCTGCGGTATAGGGCGGATCCACGAACAGCACACAGGTGTCGCCAAAACTGCCCGCCATAACTTCAAGAAGGGCCACCCCATACCTCCAAGAAGGGCCCCCCCACCCGCCTCGGAAAACCCGATCCGCTGTCCGCAGCCGCCGATTGCGGAGAGACGCTTCTTGAGTGTCTCGGGATACCAGCGCGAGGCCACGCCCTTGCCGCTTTCTCCATAGCGCGAGAGAGAGGCGCCCGGTGCCAGGATGCCGCCGCGGCGGGTGCGATTCAGGACGAGCGTCTGGAAGCCGTGTTCCAGAACATTTTCCGGAATCTCGCGCGACAACCCATCGATCGCCCCCCGCGTCGGCTCGAACTTCCGGACCATCTCGCACAGTTCGGAACCGTGGCGGAGTACGGCGTGCCAGAAGGCGGCGACGTCGCGGTCCAGCTCGACCATCAGGCAGCGGTCCACCAGCCCTTCCATCACCGCCGTGAGGGAAACGATGCCGCCGCCGGCGAAGGGCTCGACGAGCAGCTTCGGCCGGGGCTCGATGCCCTTCAGCCAGTGGCGGATATGCGGAATGAGCCACGTCTTGCCGCCCGGGTAGCGCAGCGGGCTGCGCTGCGGGACCGACGCCACATTGACGGCCGGGATAGGCGAAACCGGGATCGGGTCCGGGGTTTCGGCAGAATCCGGCGCCGCCACGGCCCCTGTCAGAATCGCGCCCTTGCCCATGGCTTTCAGTTAGCACGAACGCCCGCAGCCGTCAGGCTACCCGGCCCTCCTTCATCGCCTCCTCGGTGAAGACGAGGCCGTGGCCGGGTTTCTCCGGAGCGCGGACGATGCCGTTCTCGGCAAGCGGCGGATCGGTGAACAGGTCCTGCATCAGGCCCATGTCCTCCAGGATCAGCCCGTTCGGGATCGAGGCCACGAGCTGGATCATCAGCTCGGGATAGAGATGCGGGGCGATGGTCATGCCCCAGGTGTCCGCGATCGCCGCCGTCTTGCGCAGGTCGGTCAGCCCGCCGCGCACCACGTCCGGCTGGAGGATCGGTAGCTTCGGGTTCTCGAAGAAGGGCTTGAGGTCGAAGCGCGTCATGTGGCTCTCGCCGCCGACGATCCTGAGATCGAGCGCGTCGGCGATGCGGAAATAGCCGGCGAAATCGTCCGGCACGACCGGCT
>MPNF01000435.1 GCA_002238885.1 Alphaproteobacteria bacterium bin95
CGCGGGCGCTCCGCTGCCAGCGCGTCCAGAGCCGAGGGCAGGAAATACAGCTCCTGCTGCAGGCCAGCCAGGAAGAGCAGTTCAGCCATTGCCGAGCCTCCGGGTCATCTCCCTTGCCTCCCGCCAGGCGAAGCAACGGGGTCGCGCTCACCTCGGCCGGCAGGGACTACGCCGGCAAGGTCGGCGGCATTCTCAGGGAGCTGAGAACCGCGACCGATCGCGCCCGCAGGCCGTCGGGCGAGCGCGCGATCGCGATCTCGACGCTGCCGATATTCTCGGAACGCTGGCTCTACCGCCGCATTCCGTCATTCCGGCAGGCGTTCGACCGGGCCGAGCTGCGGATCGAGGCGCACAACGGCGAGCACGACGCGGACCGCGAAGATGTCGATGCATGGATCCTGTATTCGAAAGGACAGCATCCCGGCTACAGCGTCACACGGCTGTTCGGAGAAGAGGTGTTTCCCGTCTGCAGCCCGCAGTTCCGCGAGACGCTGTCGGCCCGGCCCGGCGCCGACGAGGTCATCGGCCAGCCCCTGCTGCACGACATCTACTGGGACACCGACTGGCCGGACTGGGCGCGGGCCGTCGGCGCCACCGCCGGCGAGCTTGCCGCCAACATGCGCTTTGCGCTCTACACGGGCGTCATCCAGGCGGCGGTCGACGGCATGGGGATGGCCGTCGGGCACGGCGAGATGGTCGCCAGGGAGCTGGCGACCGGAAAGCTCGTCCCGCTCGCGCATCTCTCGGTCGCCTCCGGGAAGTCCTATCACCTGGTCATGACCGCGTCGTCGGCGAACGACCCGACCCTCGTGCGGTTGAAGGAATGGCTCCTGCACGAATGCTCGGGAGGCAAGCCGTCGAACGGCTGAGTGCTCTCGGGCTCGCCCGCCCCGCGCCGGAAACCGGCCTTCCGCCCATCGCTCACCTGCAAGCCCTCAACCGGCCTCCCGGACACCGGTCGATGCGCCACCCTGGCCGCGGCGGCTTCGGTTTTCGGCGACCGGAAGGCCGGGTCGCGGCTGATTTGCCTGCAATTCCAGGCCCTCCGGACGGGCGGCGGCGATGCCCGCGATTGACCGTGACCTGCAATAAACTTAGTCTGGCTCAGCTTCTCTAAGGCTGTGCCCGTGCCTGAAACCCATGTCCAATGAGCCGCTTCCGCCGCTGAACTCGCTCCAGGCGTTCGAAGCCGCGGGCCGGCATGAGAGCTTCCTGTACGCGGCGGCCGAACTCCAGGTCTCGCCCGGCGCCATCAGCAGGCATGTGAGGCTGCTCGAGCGATTCCTCGGAACCGAGCTCTTCGTCAGGCAAAGCAATGGCGTGACGCTTACCCCGGTCGGCAACCTCTATGCCCGCAAGGTGAGCCGCATCGTCAGGGACCTGAGACGAGCGACGGCCCAAGTGCGCACGCCGGATCCGGCCGCCGGACCCCGACCCGGACCCCCGTAACGTCCGGATTGCCGGGCGACGGGTCTTCTTGTTCGGGAACACCTCGACCGCGCGGAGTTGCAGGCCGCCCGCCACCGGGCGCAACGCGGCGCGATCGGGCCACGGGATCTCCCGCGGATTCTCGCCTTCGCGCCCGAGCCGGCCGCACGGCTTCGGCCGCCTCGACGAAAGCGCCGAACGCGACGAAGCCTGGTGGCAGGCGATCGAGCCGAAACGGAGGTCGCCGCCAAGCTGCCGGGATCGGTCCTGCCGTTGGCCGCCGAAGACGCAGGCCACATCGCACGCGCCCGACTCCGGCGCGCCTCGCCCGCGTGGCCGGAGCCGGCCTCGAGAGCCGTCCGCCCGGGCCCTGGCGCCGTATCGGTACGCCTGTCGCGATCCCCTGGGCCTCCACCCTCGTGCAAGCCGGCCGGCGACGCCGCTCGCGGCGCGTCGGATAACAAATTCCTATCGCCCCCATTGGAAAATCCGTCTGGTTGCGGCGCCAATCCTGCCCACGTGACTCGGTAGCGCATCCCTTCGGGGAGCGACCTCTGGATCGCAGAGGAGCACCGTATTGGTCGGACCGGGCACCGTTCGCGCGGCAGGACCGGCGATCGCCGTCCTCGCCGCCATCCTCCCGCTTCTTCTTTCGGCGGACGCGGCCATGGCCGCATGCAGCAAGGGGAACCGGGTCGACCACAGGGACGCGGAATGCCTGAGCGCCAGCTGGAACAACCGGGGCGTGCTCAGGAAGAGCCCCTACCATGTCCGGAACATGTGCCCCGACTACGGCACCGTCGTGGCCAAGGTCGACCTGAAGTCCGCCATGGACCGCACCCTCCACCTCGATGACGGCGAGGAGAGAGACGGCTCCACCATCCACAGGATCCGCGGCATCTCCTGCTGCTCCGACATCGGCGAACTTTGCAACAGGTCCGACGTGCTCACCGATGCCGGCTGCCTGGCGCGGTTCAAGCAGGTGAGTCCGGCGGCGGGAACCTGCACGAACGCAACCGCCGCCTATTCCGGCGGGAACAACACCTGCACCATCGCCGCGGATTGCCTGTGGGCCGACCCCGATCGCGTGGTCCATCCCTACAAGTACACCAGGATCCTCGTTCCGTTTCCGGACCTGGACGAGGTGCGCAATTGCTACGGGCGCTTCAAGCCCGGACCCTGCGACGGCCCACTGCCGCAGGGGACCACGTTAACGGTGAGCGATGCGCGGGTCCGGGAGGCCAGGGGCGCGTTTCTGAAGTTCGAGTTTACGCTGAACCAGACATACCCGGAGACTCTGCACGTCGCCTACCGCACCAGGGACGGAACGGCCAGGGACGACCTGGATTACAGGAGCACCGGGGGCGTGCTGACCATCTGGTCGGGACAGACGACAAGGACAGTGTCCGTGCGGGTGCTGGACGACGAGCTGGACGAGGGCCCGGAGACGATGAGGCTGGAAGCGACGCTGATGCGCCCGTGGACGGTCCGTCTGGTCAACGCGAACGCGACCGGGACGATCGTCAACACCGACCCCGTGCCGGGAGCCTGGATCGGGCGCTTCGGGCGGACGGTTGCGGACCAGGCGCTGGACGCGGTGGAGGCCCGGATGCGCGCCCGCCCGGCGCCCGGCGCCGAGGCCCGGCTCGCCGGACAGCGGCTCCGCCCCCCGCCCCCGTTTGGGGCCCGGGGGGACGCGCGCGCGGGGGGCGGC
>MPNF01000436.1 GCA_002238885.1 Alphaproteobacteria bacterium bin95
TCCACATCCTCGATGCGCACCAGGTCCGGCAGGCCGAGCGCGGCCAGATGCGGGAACACCGCGCCGAAAGGCTCGCCCGCGCGCCGGTCGGCGGTGAGCGTGCGGATTTCGATATAGGGGTGGCGGGCCAGCAGGCGGATCAGTTCCGCGCCGGTGTAGCCGCTCGCGCCCAGGATCGCCGCCCGGGCCCGGTTTCCGATCTGGGGCATGGGGCAGGTCTCCCTTCCCTTGAGCGCGGTCTCCCGCGCCGGGACCGCGTCAGCGTTTCGAGAACTGGAAGCTGCGCCGCGCCTTCGGCTTGCCGTATTTCTTGCGTTCCACGCGGCGCGCATCGCGGGTCAGGAACCCGCCCTGCTTGAGCGCCGGGCGCAAGCCCGGCTCGAAACAGGTGAGCGCCTTGGCGATGCCGTGGCGCACCGCGCCGGCCTGGCCCGACTGGCCGCCGCCGCGCACCGTGCAGATCACGTCGTACTGGTTCGTGCGGTTGACCGCGACGAAAGGCTGAGTGAGCAGCATGCGGTGGGTCGGCCTCGGGAAATAGGTCTCCCCCGACTTGCCGTTGACCGTCACCCGTCCGGCGCCGGGACGGATCCAGACGCGCGCAATGGATTCCTTGCGCTTGCCGGTGGCGTAGGCGCGCCCGAAACTGTCGATCTCCGGCGCCGCAGGCATTGCCGGGGCCGGCCGCTCCGGGACGTCGTCGGTGTCGAGAACCTGTTTCAGGTCGGCGAGTGTGCGGGTCTCCTCGGCCATGACCTTCAGGCCCTCCTGGCGTTCTTGCGGTTCATGGCCGCGATGTCGAGCGGCGCCGGCTTCTGGCCGGCATGGCGGTGCTCGGGGCCGGCATAGACATGCAGCTTCGAGATGACCTGCCGGCCGAGTTTCGTCTTGGGCAGCATCCGTTCGACAGCCTTGACGACAAGCTGCTCCGGGCGCCGGGCGCGCTGCTCGCGCACCGTCCGCGAGCGCAGGCCGCCCGGATAACCGGTATGCCAGTTATAGACCTTGTCGTCTTCCTTCGCGCCGGTCAGCGCCACCTTGTCCGCATTGACGACCACCACATGGTCGCCGCAATCGATATGCGGCGTGTAAAGCGCCTTGTGCTTGCCGCGCAGCCGCATGGCGATAATCGAGGCAAGGCGGCCGAGCACCAGCCCGTCGGCATCGACCAGCCACCAATTCCGCTCGACGTCTGCCGGCTTGGCGGAGTATGTGTTCATCTGTCCCTCTTCACTGGAGCGAGACGGCGGCGCAACATAACCGCACCGCAGCGCCTGTCAATGCGCGAGGCGTCGCGGGTGTTCCGGCTGCGCGGGAGACCGAACCGATGAGCGAATCGATCCTGCTGCGCGACGACCAGAACGGCGTCGCCACGCTAACCCTCAACCGGCCGGAGCAGCGCAACGCGCTCTCCCGCCCGATGCTCGCCGCGCTGTCCGGCGCTCTGGAGGCCATCGGGCAGGACCGCTCGGTGCGCGCGGTGATAATCGCCGCCAACGGCCCCGGCTATTGCGCCGGGCACGATCTGAAGGAAATCCGCGCCACGCCGGACCGCGCCTTCTACGACATCCTGTTCGCCGAATGCAGCGCGCTGATGACGCGCATCGTGCGCCAGCCCCAGCCGGTGATCGCCCGCGTCCACGGCATTGCGACCGCGGCTGGCTGCCAGCTGGTCGCAAGCTGCGACCTTGCCATTGCGAGCGAAGAGGCGCGGTTTGCGACACCCGGCGTCAATATCGGCCTCTTCTGCTCGACGCCGATGGTCGCGCTCTCGCGCGCGGTCTCGCGCAAGCATGCCATGGAGATGCTGCTGACCGGCGACCTGATGGACGCGGAGACGGCCTGGCGGTTCGGGCTCGTCAACCGGGTCGTGCCCGCAGCCGAACTCAGGGCCGAGACGCAGGCGCTCGCGGAGAAGATCGCCGGCAAGTCGGGCGCCGTGGTCAAGATCGGCAAGGAAGCCTTCTACCGCCAGCTCGAAATGGGGCTGGACGAAGCCTACGACTACACCAGCGGCGTCATCGCGGCGAACATGGAGATGCGCGACGCGCAAGAAGGCGTCGACGCCTTCATCGCCAAGCGCGAGCCGGTCTGGCAGCACCGCTGAGGAGGCGGGGAGGCTTCCTCCCGGCTTCGCTTCAATAGGTCGCGCGGCCGCCGGAGACGTCGAAGACGGCGCCGGTCTGGAAGCTGCACTCCGACGAACAGAGCCAGGCGACGATGTTGGCGACTTCGTCCACGGTGCCGAAGCGGCCCATCGGGATCTTGGAGCGCATCATTTCGATGTGCGCTTCAGTGATCTGCTTGAAGATGTCCGTCTCGACCGCCGCCGGGGCAACACAGTTGACCAGCACGCCGGTGGCGACCGTCTCCTTGCCGAGCGACTTGGTAAGCCCGATGACGGCCGCCTTGGCGGCGCTGTAGGCGGCCGCGTTGGCGTTGCCTTCCTTGCCGGCGATGGAGGCCGTGTTGACGACGCGCCCGTAGCCGCGCGCCATCATCCCCGGCAGGACGGCGCGGCACCCGTAGTAAACGCCGTTCAGGTCGAGGTCGATGACGGCGTGCCAGTCCTCCAGCGGGTAGTCCCAGGCGGGTCCGGCAGGTCCGGCGATGCCGGCATTGTTGCAGAGGATCGAGACCGGGCCGAGCCGGGTTTCGGTGGCCGCGAGCCCGGCTTCCACAGCGGCATAGTCCGTCACATCGACGGCGAAGGACGCCGCGCGCCCGCCGAGTGCGGCTGCCGCCGCCTCGCCCGCTGCCGCATCCATGTCCCAGACTGCGACCGCCGCGCCGTCGCGGTGGAGGCGATGTGCAATCGCGAGGCCAATACCGCGCGCCCCGCCCGTCACTATGGCTGTCTGGTTCGTGAAGTCGTATCGCGCCGTCATGGCTTCTCCTGTCTTTTCCTCGTCCCGGCTTCCGGGATAGCGTAGCGCACAAGCCTGCAACAAACGGAGCCGCTATGGCGAGCCTGAAAGAAATGGCCGGCCACCGGGACGTCAAGCTCGGGGCCTGCATCATGGAGTTCGAGAGCCCCGGCATCGGCCATATCTACCGGGCGGCGGGGGCGGATTTCGTCTTCGTCGATTGCGAGCATAGCGGCATCGGCATCGAGGGGCTGAAGCGCATCCTGCGCT
>MPNF01000437.1 GCA_002238885.1 Alphaproteobacteria bacterium bin95
CCGTCCCGGGATCGATTTCGACCTCGGCGACATGGCAGCCGTTCGGATAGACCGCCGGCTCGAACAGGTTTTCCCGGCGCACCCCGAGCGGTCCGAGCGCAAGCAATTCGACCCGTCCCGACGGCCCGTCGAAACCGCCGGCCCGGTAGGCGATATAGTTGCTCGCGAGCCGGCGCGCGGCGACCGGGCGCGCGGCTTCGATGAGGTCTTCGGCCGCCAGCCGGATGACCTCGCCCGCCATGCGCATCGACCGGCCCGAATGCGAGCCCCCGCCGACACGGATGAGATCGGTGTCACCCGTCACCACGTCGATGCGTTCGAAGGGGATGCCGAGCGCGTCCGCCACCGCCTGTGCAAAGGCAGTTTCGTGGCCCTGCCCGCTCGGCTGCGTCCCGATCAGCACTTGCAGCCGGCCGTCCCCGGCGAGGACCAGTTCGGCCTGTTCGCGCGGCGACCCGATAGAGGATTCGACATAATGCGCAATACCGCGCCCGTACCTGCGGCCGCGCGCTTCCGCCGCTGCCTTCCGGACTGGAAAGCTCGCTTCGTCGGAGAGCGCGAGCGCCTTGTCCAGAGCCGCTTCGTAGTCACCGCTGTCATAAACCGCGCCCAGCGCATTCCGGTAGGGGAAGAAGCGCACGAGGTTCGTGCGGCGCAGCGCCGCCGGGTCCACACCCAGCTTGCGCGCCGCCCTGTCCACCAGCCGCTCTATGACGAAGCAGACTTCCGGACGCCCGGAAGAGCGGTAGGCCTGGGTCGGCACGGTATGGCTGAACACTGCCCGCGCGCGCACGGCCGCCGCCGGAATGTCGTAGGAGCCGGTCACCAGAATGGCGCCCTTGCCGAGCGGAGAGAGGGAGACGCAGCGTGCGCCCACATTGGAGATATTGTCCGCCTTCAAGGCGAGGAAGCGCCCGTTCGCATCGAGCGCGAGCGCTGCGCGGGAGACCAGGTCGCGGCCCTGGTAGTCGCTCACCATCGCCTCGGACCGGCTGGCGACCCAGCGCACCGGCCTTCCGATCAGCCGGGCCGCCCACAACACGATGCCGAACTCGACATAGACACGGTTGCGCACCCCGAAATTGCCGCCGACATCGCCGCAGACAACCCGCAGCCGGTCGGGTTCGATTCCGAGCACCGCCGCCAGTTCTCCCTTGTGGCGCACCGCGCCGCCCGAGCCGGCGTAAAGGGTGTAACGCCCGGTCTCGGCATCGAATGTCCCAAGGGCCGCGCGGGGCTCCAGCGGCGCGCCGGCAACCCTCGGCAAATGCGTTTCGAACTCGACGATATGGGTGGCGCGGGCGAAGGCCGCTGCTACGCGCCCCTCATCGCCGAATCGGCAGTCGACCAGTACATTGTCCGCACGGTCGTCCCAGACCGGTGGTGCGCCGGTTGCGGCAGCCTCGCGGGTGTCCGTCACGGCCGGCAGCGGCTCCCAATCGACGGCGATCCGCTCCGCTGCATCGGCGGCGAGCGCCGGCGTCCCGGCAACCACCGCCGCAACCGCCTCGCCCGTATAGCGCGCCTTGTCATGCGGCAGGAGCGGATGAGTGCCGATAAAGACCTCCGAGCCGCCGGGGCCGGTCAGCGCCAGGTCGTTGCGCGTCTTGGGAAGAGGATCGTGCGGAATGTCGGCAAAGCCTTCGGCGCGCGCATCGAGGCCGGTCAATACTGCCAGCACACCCGGCATGGCCAGCGCTGCGCTCGTGTCGATCCGAAGGATGCGGGCGTGGGCATGCGGGCTCCGCAGGATATGCAGCGCCCCTTCGCCGTCCTGGCTCGACACGTCGTCGGTGAACCGCCCCTGCCCTGTCAGCAGGCGGAAGTCCTCCTTGCGGACGACCGGCCGGCCGACCGTTCCTCTCGCGCCGGAGGACACGGGGTCCCGCGCCGCCGGCTCAGGCGTAGTCGATCTTCACGATTTCGTAGTAGCGCGCCCCGCCCGGGGCATCGACCTCGATCTGGTCGCCGACCGACTTGCCGATCATCGCACGCGCCATCGGAGAGGCGACGGAAAGCCGGCCCTCCGCAATATCGCTCTCGTCCTGGCCGACGATGCGGTAGCGGGCTTCCTCGTCGCTCTCCTCGTCCACCACGGTCACCTGCGCGCTGAACATCACTTTGTCGCCCGAGACCTGGGCCGGGTCGATCACCTCGGCCCGGGAGACCTTGTCCTCGAGCTCCGCCATGCGGCCCTCGATGAAGGACTGCCGCTCGCGGGCCGCGTGGTATTCGGCGTTCTCGGAAAGGTCTCCGTGCTCCCGCGCCTGCGCGATGGCGCGGACGACTGCCGGCCGCTCAACCGTCTTGAGGCGGCGCAGTTCTTCCTCCAGCCGGCGATAGCCATCGGGCGTCATCGGCACCTTGTCCATCTCAGCCATCTTCCCTTGCGCAAAACATCGAATCAGAGCCGGAACGACCCATCAAAATAGGATTGCAAGGGGGCTACTTCAAGGTGGGCGGCCTCGACCGCAGCGATGGCGCGGGCGGCGGCATGGGCGCCTGCAAGCGTCGTGAAGTAAGGCACACGGCGGTTCAGCGTCTCTCGGCGCAGGCTGTAGCTGTCGCGGAGCGCAGCTACGCCCTCCGTCGTGTTGATGACCAGTTGCACCTCGCCGCTTTTGATGGCGTCCACGATATGCGGCCGCCCCTCGAGCACCTTCTTGACGACATGGACTTCCAGCCCTTCGGCTTCGAGAACGCGTGCCGTGCCGCCGGTCGCGATCAGCCGGAATCCGCTGGCGGCGAGCATCCGGGCGACCTCGACCGCGCCCGCCTTGTCGCTGTCGCGCACCGAGACGAAGGCTGTGCCGCCGCCCGGGAGCGTCACGCCGGCGCCGAGCTGGGCCTTGGCGTAGGCGCGGGCGAAATCCGTGTCGATGCCCATCACCTCGCCGGTCGATTTCATCTCCGGACCGAGCACGGTATCCACGCCGGGGAACCGCGCAAAGGGGAAGACCGCTTCCTTGACCGCGATATGCCCGCGCGCGAGCGGCCGGGGAAAGGCGGCGAGCGGCTCCCCGGCCATCAGCCGCGCGGCAATCTTGGCGACCGGCACCCCGGTGGCCTTGGCGACGAACGGAACCGTCCGGCTGGCGCGGGGGTTCACCTCCAGGATGTAGATGCGATCGCCG
>MPNF01000438.1 GCA_002238885.1 Alphaproteobacteria bacterium bin95
ATCCGCGCCTGTGCGTGCACGGCGTGGCCGGCCTCCGGGTGGCGGACGCCTCCGTCATGCCGACCCTCACCAACGGCAACACCCACGCCCCCACCATGATGATCGCCGAGAAGGCGGCCCACATGATTCTGGAGGATGCGGGGGCGTAACGGACAGCCGGCAGCGCCAAGCACGGCAGGCGCTGGAAATACGCCATTCGGAAACGAACTCCCGGTTGATCAAGCCAATCGGAAATACGGTCCCCAACGGTTCGGCGGGCAAGAGCCCTGTCAGGTGACCAGTTCGAGCCGGCGTTCGATCACGGTCAGAACATCGCTGATATTCGGTCCCCGCTTCAGGAGGCGCGGGCCCTCGCTCACCGAATATTCCGCCGCCGACCTGCCCTTGCGTCCTGTCTTGGCCACCCTGTAGAGGGGTGCCTCGGACGTGTGCCGGAAAATCGAGAACACGGCCTGGTCGCGCTGGGAGTCTATCGCGTAGTCCCGCCACTCCCCTGCCGACACGCGCCGACTATAGACATTCATCAAATGGCGAAGCTCTCTCTTGTCGAAATAGACCGGCTTCGCCGGACGGTATTGGTTTTCGAGCGCTACGACCTCTCCCATGGCCTCCCTGTCCCTCTCGGCTGGCCCATGGTCCCATGGTGCCCCGAAAGCCTGCGCGCCGTCCAGCCGTAATACGCCGAACTTGAGACCGTCGACGATGTTTGCGCACAGGGGCCGGTGAAAGCTATAACGCGGCGGCAGTGCGGGAGAGGCAGTTTGGCCGACATATTTCGCGAGGTGGACGAGGAAGTCCGCTCCGAGCGTGCAAAAGAGCTCTGGCGGAAATACGGCGCGTTCGTCATCGGAGCGGCCGTGCTGGCCGTTCTGGCAGTCGGTGGATTCCAGCTCTGGAACCATTTGCAGGCGGAAGCCGCGGCCGAGGCGAGCCTGCGGCTGGAAGAAGCTGCGGTGCAGGCCGACGGGGAGAAGCCGGCCGACGCCGCGGCGGCATTTGCCGCACTGGCGGCGGAGGGCGGTGGAGCCGGCTTGCTGGCGCGGTTCGGCGAAGCCGCGGAGCTGGCCCGCCAGGGCGGTACCGAAGCGGCGCTCGCGCGCTATGGGGCGCTTGCAGCCGACGAAGACACAGACCCGGTCTATCGCGACCTGGCGCGGCTGTTCCAGGGGATGACCGAGTTGGACGCAGGACGGCCGGAAGCCGCGATCGCCGCACTGGAGGGACTTTCGGGCGCGCTGCACTATTCTGCGGCCGAGACGATAGCGGCAGCGCACGCCGCGCTCGGCGACAGGACGGCGGCAGTCGCGGGATTCAAGGCGCTGGCCGACGACGCGGCCGCTCCCGTCGGCGTCCGTCGACGTTCGGCGGAAATGCTGGCTGCGCTGGGAGAAGGCCCATGAGACAGTCGCTGCTTCTGGTGGCCGGAGGAGCGCTTCTGCTTGCCGGCTGCGGGTCGGACGGCTGGTTTGGCGAAGCCGAAGACCCGCCCCTGCCGGGCGAGCGCATTGCCGTGCTCGCGCTGACGGGTGCGCTTGAAGGCGATCCTGAAGCAGCACAGCGCCCCATGCAGCTGCCCGAACCGGCCCCCAACCCGGACTGGCCGCAAGCCGGCGGCACGCCATTCCATGCGATCGGTCATCCGGCACTCGGCTCCGCTTCCACGGCAGCGTGGTCACGCTCCATCGGTGCTGGATCCGGCGACGGCAGGCGTATTCTGGCGCCGCCCGTCGTCGCCCAGGGTCGGGCGTACACGATGGACGCCGTCGGCTCGGTCAGCGCCGTCGCCTTGCAGGACGGCAATGCGATATGGTCGGTCGCGACCCGGCCGGAGGGTGAGGAAGATAATTCCGGTGGCGGCATCGCGTTCGCGGATGGCCGCCTGTTCGCGACGACGGGCTATGCTGAAGCGCTTGCCATCGACGCCTCCTCGGGAACGATTAGGTGGCGCCAGCCGCTGTCCGCCCCGGGCCGCGGCGCGCCGGCGGTGGACGGCGGCCGGCTCTATGTCGCAACTCTCGACAACAAGACCCATGCGCTCGACATTGCGGACGGCAGCACTCTTTGGACCCACGATTCGATCGAGGAGCAGACGGCGTTGCTCGGCGGGGCCAGTCCGGCCGTGGCTCAGGGCACTGCCATCTCGGCCTATTCTTCGGGAGAGATCGTGGCCCTCAAGGTCGAGAACGGGCGAGAGCTGTGGTCCGACAACCTGACCGCGGCCCGCCGGGCGGATTTCATTGCGGCACTGGCCGATGTCCAGGCAGCGCCGGTGGTGCATGATGGCCGGCTCTACGCGCTCAGCAATTCCGGCCGCGCCGGCGCCGTCGACATGCGCAGCGGCAGGCGGGTCTGGACCAAGGAGTTCGGCGGCCTGCACATGCCCTGGGTGGCCGGCACCCATCTGTTCGCCGTGACGGAACGCGGAGAGGTCGTGGCGGCGGAAGCCGCGACAGGCGCCATACGCTGGGTCATGCCTCTCGCCCGCTACGAGGACGAGGAGGACCGGACCGGTCGGATCGACTGGGCAGGCCCGGTGCTGGCCGGCGGCCGGCTGGTGGTCGCGGGTTCGCATGGCGAGATCGTCTTCCTCGACCCGGAGACGGGGGCCAAAGCCGGGGCCATCGATGTCGGACGGCCACACCGTCTCGCGCCCGTCGTCGCGGCCGGGACGCTGCTGCTGCTCGATGACGACGGCGTGTTGACCGCCTATCGCTGACCGCCATGGCGGACGCCGTTATCGCTATCGTCGGACGGCCTAATGTCGGCAAATCGACACTGTTCAACCGCCTCGTCGGACGGCGCGAGGCGATTGTGGACGACCGTCCCGGCGTTACCCGCGACCGCCGGGAGGGTGCTGCCTCGCTCGGCGGCGCGGAGTTCACGGTGGTGGATACCGCCGGGCTGGAGGACGCGCCCGCCGGCGCGCTCGAAGCCGCCATGCGCCGCCAGACAGAAGCGGCGCTCGCCGGGGCCGATGCGGCGCTCTTCCTGATCGACGCACGCGCCGGGGTGACGGCGCTCGACCGGCATTTCGCCGCCTGGCTGCGCCGGGGGCCCGCGCCGGTGGTGTTGGCGGCGAACAAGGCCGAGTCGGGGCGCGGCATGGAAGGAGCCTTCGAAGCCTATGA